>NZ_RZPB01000918.1:0-2101 GCF_003998535.1 Mesorhizobium sp. M7A.F.Ca.AU.002.02.1.1
GGATTTGCCGGGCGGCTCGTCGGCGCTGCCGATCTTGTACCAGACCATGTGGGTGACGATCGGCGCACGGTGGTCGGGAATGACGACCACCTCCATGCCGTTGTCGAGCAGGAAATCCGTGACCTTGAACTCGGCCGGAACCGTGTTGGGCAAGACGGGGCTCTCGGCCAGCACTGGGCTGGTCGTGACAAAAGCCAAGGAGGTCGCCAACAGCGTTCCCCGCAGCCATTCAATCCTGGATGTCATCAACGGCTCCGGTTCTGTCGACAGACGATAGGCAAGGTGCTGGCGACAAGCAAAGTGATTTGTTGATCATGTTGCCGGCAAAGGCGGCGGCAAAGAGGCCGGCCCATGGATGCCCGGCCAAGGATACGAGGCGTATCAGGCCGCCTCGATGAAGCGGATGACGGTCTCGCCATAGTTGCGTTCGTCCAGCACCGAAAAGCCGGGGCCTGGCTCGAAGGACGCCACCGCGGCCTCTTCGACCACGCACAGCGCGCCGGGGCGAAGCCAGCCGCCGGCTTTGGCCGACTGCAAGGCGCGCTCGCCAAGGCCCTTGCCATAGGGCGGGTCGGCGAAGACAAGGCCGAACGGCGCCAGCGTGCCGGCCTCGCCGAGGCCGGTGGCATCGCGGCGGAAGATCTTGGTGCGGCCGGTGAGCCCGAAGGCCTCGACATTGTCGCGGATCAGGCCACGGCCTTCCGCCGATTCCTCGATGAAGACACCGTAGGAGGCACCGCGCGACAGCGCTTCCAGTCCCAGCGCGCCGGTGCCGGCGAACAGGTCGAGCACGCGTGCCCCGTCCAATTGCTCGGCAAAGCGATGCGCCAGCACGTTGAAGACCGCCTCGCGGGTACGATCGGTCGTCGGACGGATGGCGCTCGAGCGCGGCGTCGCCAACGGACGCCCGCGAAACTCACCGCCGACGATTCTCATCTCGCTTTGGGGCCTCGGGGACCGTTGCGCGGACGCTCACCGCCGCCAGCCCCGCCCGGACGTTCGCCGCGCGGCTTGCCGAACGGCTTTGCACCGGCCGGTTTGCCATAGGTCGGTTTGAACGAGGCCTTGCGCGCCTTGGCGTCAGCCGCCTTGGCGGCGTCAGCTTCGGCCCTGCCCTTGCCGATCGGTCGCGCGCCTGGCGCCATCCAGACATTGGCCTTGCGCTGGCCGGGCGGCTCGATCGGCCGCTGCTCGCGCTCGGACTTTTTGCCACCGCCCGGCTTGCCACCAAAAGCACCACGCGGCTTGTCGCCGAAGCCACCGCGCGGTTTGTCGCCGAAATTGCCGCGCGGCTTGTCGCCAAAGCTGCGTTCGGGACGCGGGGCGCGTTCGCCAAAACTCTTCTCAGCGTTTCTGTCGGGGCTTGTCGACAGTTTGCCCAGAGCCTCATCGCGGCTGCCTTCGCGGCGCTTGCGATTCTTGATCAACCCGCCCTCGCCGATCGGGCGGCGCTCGCCATCGCGGGTGAATTTCGGCCGTTCCGGCTCCGGCTCGCGAACTTCGGTGCGCCGCACCGGCTTGTTGGAAAACGGCTTGGTGACATCGGCGTCGAAATTGGCGCCGGATTCCTCGACCAGGCGCTCGCCAAGCTGGTCGCGCAACACCCTGCCCTTGATTTCCAGCACATGGCCCTCGGCGAGGTCATCGAGTTGGAACGGCCCGTAGGAGATACGGATCAGCCGCGTCACGTCGAGGCCGAGCGAACCCAGGATGTTCCTGACTTCGCGGTTCTTGCCCTCGCGCAGGCCGATCGTCAGCCAGGCATTGGTGCCTTGCTCGCGATCGAGCGTCGCTTCGATGGCGCCGTAAAAGACGCCGTCGACGGCGATGCCTTCGCGCAGGCCGGCAAGCGCGCTTTCCTCGACCTTGCCGTGGACGCGCACGCGGTAGCGGCGCAGCCAGCCGGTGGCCGGCAGTTCGAGCACGCGCGACAGGCCGCCATCATTGGTGAGCAGCAGCAGGCCTTCGGTGTTGATGTCGAGCCGGCCGATGGTCATCAGCCGTGGCAATTCAGCCGGCAGCACGTCGAAGACGGTCTTGCGGCCCTCGGGATCGCGGTTGGTGGTGACGACGCCGGCCGGCTTGTGGAACAGGAACAGCC
>NZ_RZPB01000919.1:0-2093 GCF_003998535.1 Mesorhizobium sp. M7A.F.Ca.AU.002.02.1.1
CCATCAGCACCATGGCTGCTGGCAGGGAAGTGGTCCATGTCGGGTTTTTTGGAAAAGGCATGATTGAACATCCGCTCAAATGGCTACATTTGGCGGCGATCTGCCGTTCTCAATGAAGATGGGAAATGACGGGCCGCCGCAACAACGAAGTGCTGTTGCGGCCTACTTGTCTGCTGACTTGCTGGTTCCCATAAACGCTATCCCGGAAAATGACGGCGCAGACATTCTCTCGAGTGCGCTCGCGTTTCCCTAGCAGCCGAAGGTTGCCCAGGCAACAGGATCAGCTTGATGCGCGTCAACGCGCCATCGCCGCCTCGAGCACCCTGAAAATCCGCTCGTCCGCGCATTGGGCAACGTTGAAGCGCAGGAAACGGCCAGCCGTTCCGGACAGGCTGAATGCGTTGCCGGGCGCCAGCACGATGTTGTCGGCCAGAGAGCGGCGGGCGACTTCGGCCGCATCGACGCCGTCCGGCAGACTGCACCACAGGAAGAGGCCAGCCGGCTGGTCGATCCACGGCGTGATGCCGATCGCTTTCAGGTGGGCGGCCGTCTCGCCCATGGCGCGCGCAAGCTTCGCGCGCAGCAAATCCATGTGCTTGCGGTAGCTGCCGTCCTTCAGCAACGTCAGCACCAGTTCGGCCGCGAGCCGCCCGCCGCCGAAGGTCGTGGCGATTTTGAGGTCGGTCAGGGGCTCGATCCAGTCGCGCGGTGCGGCGATGAAGCCGCAGCGAACCGATGCCGACAGCGTCTTGGAGAAGCTGCCGATATGGACAACGCGGTTGAGGCCATCGAACGCCGCCAGCCTGGGGGCGGGCGCATGTTCGAAATCGGCGAAGATGTCGTCCTCGACGATGGTCAATTGCGATTGGTCGGCGAGTTTCAGCAGCCGGTGCGCGGTGACTGGCGACAGCACCGCGCCGGTCGGATTGTGGATGCCGGAATTGGTGATGTAGAGGCGTGGCCGATGCTCGGCCAACGCCTGCGCGAACAGATCGATATCCGGCCCCGACGGCGTGTAGGGAACGCTGACGACCTTGGCCCGGTGAGCGCGCAACAGGGCGTGGAAGTTGAAGTAGCAGGGGTCGTCGACCAGCACGGTGTCGCCGGGCTCGATCAGGAACCGGCACAGGAGGTCGATGGCCTGCGTACCTGATTCCGTCAGCATGATCTGCTCGGGCGAGGCCTCGATGCCATGCCCGGCCATGCGCCGCGCCAGCAATTGCCGCAGCGGTGGCAGGCCGAGCGGCGTGCCGTAATCGGCCAGTGCGACATCGTCGGCACGCGCCACCGTGCGCAGCGCCCGGCGCAGCCCTGCCTGTGGCATCCATGAAGCGGGCAGCCAGCCACAGCCGGGCTTCAGCATGCCATCGCCGGCCTCCAGGGACTGTCGCGAGATCCAGAGCGGATCGACGGCGCGGTCGAGGCGGGGGCCGATTTCGGCCAGCGACAGCGGCGCCAGCGATCCGGCGGCATAGAAGCCGGAGCCCGGCCGCGAGCGGATCGCGCCTTCGGCGGCGAGCCGCTCATAGGCTTCGACCACGGTGGATTTGGACACTCGCATGGATTTGGCAAAGGCGCGGATCGACGGCAATTGCGCTCCCGGCGTCAGGCTGCGCGCCGCGATCCGCTGGCGGATCGTCGCCATGACGCCTTCGACCAGCGTACCGCCGCTCTCGCTTCCTGTAGTCTGCTTGTCCATCCGTACTGCTCTGCTGACTATGACAGTTTTGCATAATTGTACCGCATTGTCTCTGGCGATACTACCGGCTCCGCGCGATACGGAGCCGACAAACGGAGCATACGATGGACAAGACCGCGAGTGGCTGGATGAATGGATTCATCGGCGTGTTGATCTTCAGCGGCTCGCTGCCGGCGACGCGCGTGGCGGTCAGGGAATTCGATCCGACATTCCTGACCTCGGCCCGGGCGGCGATTGCCGGACTGCTTGGCCTTGCGCTGCTGCTCCTGTTTCGGCAGAAACGCCCGGAGCGCGGCGATCTGCTGTCGCTGGTGATCGTGGCACTTGGCGTGGTTGTCGGCTTTCCCTTGCTGACCGCGCTGGCGCTGAAGCACGTCACCACGGCCCATTCCAT
>NZ_RZPB01000091.1:0-12683 GCF_003998535.1 Mesorhizobium sp. M7A.F.Ca.AU.002.02.1.1
AGGTTGGGGTAGGCGTTCGAGCTCAAGCGGGCTTACGGATATTGTTTCACTTGCGTAGTAAGTTCCGGATCGGAATTTCCCCGCTCCATTTGGTCTTACACTGCAATATTGACGTGAGCCTGCAAAAGCTCGCACAATCAATTCAAAGCTTGATATTGTGCAGCATGAGAAGTGGAAAAATTCCTTTTAGATTCGATATTGCCGACTTGCTGGCGCGAGCGCGGAGGCAAGTGGATGGTCGCTTGGGTGACGTGACGATTAACCTCCCATTTATCAGTATCGCTGTCAGCCCGAATGATCGAGAGCGTAAGGTTGCCCGCGAGCTCGTAATTCGGCTCCGGGATCGCAGGATTCTGTCCGCTTGGGAGTGCTGCGATGGCTGCATTGACAATGCGCTCAAGTCGCTTGGGGAAATCAGGCAAACGCTCGTGGACAAACGGGTAGAGCTTGCCGACTTGCAGGATGGGCCGCTGTACTTACTGCTTGACGCGATGGCTCTGGGTATTCGCCAATTTATGACGTTCGAGGAACTGCTCCGGCGCGACGAGAACGCCCCGCTGCATCCACGCTTTGGAGAATTCTATCGACCGCCTGACACCCGGCAGGCTTATTTTGATGCACTGGAGGTGCTCCGCGGGCACCTGAACCGGTGCCTTGGGCAGATCGCTACGATTGCCAAGATGCCAATGGCCGACGAAGGCGTGATTGCCGACTATCAAGGGCCGTGGCAGCTAGAGGCCTATCAGGAGCCGCCAGCTCTGCCCTCTCCTGACAGCTAGCGCTGTCGTTGCAAACGCGAAATCGACTTAGGCAATTGGGGAGGCAGCCTATGTGGAATTGGTTGAGGAAGAAATCGAGCCAGCCTGACCATGAACTCAAGGCCCTGGCTGAGCAATTTGTCCGGCCACAATCGCTCGCTGTAGCGTTGGCCGCATCTGTGCGCGACTACGTCAATGCAGTGAAAGCGGGGAAGTTGTCCTATCCTGCCCATCGCAGAGAGGGCGCAAGCGTTGTCGAGATATGGGCCGACTTGCGGATAGAGGCGATCCACAAACTGTTCAACTTTGGGCAATCGGATGCTTTCCTGTTTTCGGACCATCGCCGGCAGGAAGAATTATTGGCTTGCTTCCTGGACGAGCGAGTTCACCTTGAAATGCCGCAACCTCGCGGAGCGGGGGTTCCCGATACCATACAGGCAATGTGGCAGGTCTACGTCTACCTAAGTGCTGCAGGGTCAGAGGTGGCCGACCGCGAGACGGATCGGGAAGGCCTCAAATTGAAAGGGCGATCCATTCTTGATCGAATGGAATCAGATTGCGCCGACGCAAGGCCGAGATGGGGGGCATTTCGGACGGGCGTGGCGAGCAGCACGGTCCCCCCAACCATGATAGAGCTGCTACATGCGGACGTGACTGCCAAGGCTAAGTCGATCGCACTGTCCAAGGTGTTCGGGCCCTATTATGAGGGCGGGATTAAGCACATGGAGAGTCTGCTTGCCAAACAAGGAAGCGACGTGGCCGCTTTCCAAGCCTCGGTCGAACGACTGCTCGCAGCCAAGGATCCGGACTATCTTACGTCTCGCTAGTGGCAATATCGACCAGCTGCTCGACCCACCTCACCGGAATTTAACCGCATTGGTGCAGCATGGCGCCAGATGCTACCTATCTTCGATTCCTGATCCCTTTTCATATGGTTGTCCTTTCCATGAGCCAGAGATCCTGCCTGTCCGTCATCCTCGCCGCCGGCGAAGGCACGCGCATGAAGAGCGTGCTGCCGAAGGTGCTGCACCAGATTGCCGGGCTGCCGATGGTCGCCCATGTGGTGAAGGCAGCGGAAGAGGCGGGTGCCGGCAGCCAGGCGCTGGTGATCGGCCATGGCGCCGACGAGATGCGCAAGGCGGCGGCAAAGTTCGCGCCCAAGGCCGAGACTTTCGTGCAGGAAAAGCGCCTTGGCACCGCGCACGCCGTGCTTGCCGCGCGCGATGCGATATCAAAGGGTTATGACGATATTCTCGTGATGTTTGGGGACACGCCGCTGATCGACGCAGATGCGCTGACCGTGGCGCGGCTGAAACTGGCTGAAGGCGCTGCCGTCGTCGTGATCGGATTCCGTCCGCCCAGTCCGACTGGTTATGGCCGGTTGATCGAAAAGGACGGCAAGCTGATTGCCATCCGCGAGGAGAAGGACTGCTCCGAGGAGGAGAGGAAAATAACCTTCTGCAATGCCGGCATGATGGCGGTGGCCGGCGCCCATGCGCTGGCGCTGCTCGATCAGGTCGGCAACAAGAATGCCAAGGGCGAGTATTATCTCACCGACATTGTCGAGATCGCCAGTGCGCGAGGCCTCGATGTCGTGGCCACCGAAGCCAGTTTCGAAAGCGCGCTCGGCATCAACAACCGCGCCGAACTGGCGCAAGCCGAAGCCATCTGGCAGGCGCGCCGGCGGCATGAGGCGATGCTGTCGGGCGTGACGCTGATCGCGCCGGAGACGGTGTATTTCTCGCACGACACCGAGATCGGCACTGACACGATCGTCGAGCCCCATGTCTGGTTCGGTCCGGGCGTGAAGATTGCCACGGGCGCCAAGGTCCATGCCTTTAGCCATATCGAGGGCGCCACCATTGCGTCCAATTGCGATGTCGGGCCGTACGCGCGGCTGCGGCCGGGCGCCGATCTCAGGAACAAGGCCAAGGTCGGCAATTTCTGCGAGGTCAAGCAGGCGGTTATCGAAGAGGGCGCCAAGGTCAACCATTTGACCTATATCGGCGACGCCCGTGTCGGTGCTGGGGCCAATATCGGCGCCGGCACCATTACCTGCAATTATGACGGCTATTCGAAATTCTTCACCGACATCGGCGAGGGCGCTTTTGTCGGCTCCAATTCGTCGCTGGTGGCGCCTGTCACCATCGGCAAGGGCGGCTACATCGCCTCAGGCAGCGTGATCACCGAAAGCGTGCCCGACGACGCGCTGGCCTTCGGCCGCGCCCGCCAGAAGACCATTCCAGGCAAGGGCAAGGAGTTGCGCGAGCGCTTTGCTTCGGCGGCGGCGGCGAAGAAAAAGTAAGACCAGCCCGCAAACCGAACGATTGCAGTAACCGGATTGCAAGAGCGGCCTGTCATGGTGCATCGACAGAATGAGCGTTCCGTTATACGGGACGAAATGCAATGTGACTTTCCACGGCAGGCTGGCCATCCCTAAATAGCGCTGGTTTTCCGGGGAATCGGGGGCTTTCTGCATGTGCGGTATCGTTGGAATCGTCGGCCACTCGCAGGTTGCGCCGCTCATCGTCGATGCGCTGAAGCGGTTGGAGTACCGTGGCTATGATTCGGCCGGCGTCGCGACCATCGAGCGTGGCGAACTCGCCCGCCGCCGCGCCGAAGGCAAGTTGATCAACCTGGAGCGCCGGCTCAAGGACGAGCCGCTCGATGGCACGATCGGCATCGGCCACACGCGCTGGGCGACGCATGGCGTGCCCAACGAGAGCAATGCGCATCCGCATTTTTCCGACGGCGTCGCCATCGTCCACAACGGCATCATCGAGAATTTCGCCGAACTGCGCGACGAACTGGTCCGCGACGGCTATTCTTTTTCGTCGCAGACCGACACCGAGGTCGTGGCGCATCTGGTGGCCCGCGAACTCGCCAAGGGGCTGAAGCCGGTCGAAGCCGCGCACCAGGCGCTGAAGCGGCTGGAAGGCGCCTTTGCGCTGGCGATCATGTTCAAAGGCGACGAGGATTTGATCGTCGGCGCCCGCAACGGTCCGCCTTTGGCCGTCGGCCATGGCGATGGCGAGATGTTCCTGGGCTCCGACGCCATCGCGCTCGCCCCGTTCACCAATTCGATCACCTATCTGGAAGATGGCGACTGGGCGGTGGTGCGCCGTGGCGGTGTCACCATCTTCGACATTGACGGCACAAAGGTCGACCGCAAACGCCAGCAGTCGCTGTCGACCAGCTTCATGGTCGACAAGGGCAACCGACGCCATTTCATGGAAAAGGAAATCCATGAGCAGCCCGAGGTGATCTCGCACACCTTGGCGCATTACGTGGATTTCGTCTCCGGAGTGTCGAAGCCGCTCGACCTGCCGTTCGACTTCGCCAAAATTGGTCGGCTGGCGATCTCGGCCTGCGGCACGGCGTATCTGGCCGGCCTGATCGGCAAGTACTGGTTCGAGCGCTACGCGCGCCTGCCCGTCGACATCGATGTCGCCTCCGAATTCCGTTACCGCGAAATGCCGCTGTCGAAGAACGATGCGGCGTTTTTCATCTCGCAATCGGGCGAGACCGCCGACACGCTGGCCTCGCTGCGTTATTGCCGCAAAGCCGGCATGAAGATCGGCGCGATCGTCAATGTGCGCGAATCGACCATGGCGCGCGAATCCGACGTCGTGCTGCCGACGCTTGCCGGACCCGAGATCGGCGTCGCCTCGACCAAGGCCTTCACCTGCCAGCTTTCCGTGCTGGCCGCGCTTGCGGTGCGCGCCGGCGTGGCGCGCGGTATGATTTCGAAGGAACAGGAGAAAACCCTGGTGCGCGCGCTTTCGGAAGCGCCGCGCTACGCCAACCAGGTGCTCAAGCTTGAAGAGCAGATCGAGCGGATCGCGCGCGAACTCTCGCGCTACAAGGACGTGCTCTATCTCGGCCGCGACACCAATTTCCCGCTGGCCATGGAAGGCGCGTTGAAACTCAAGGAAATCTCCTACATCCACGCCGAAGGCTATGCAGCCGGCGAACTGAAGCATGGGCCGATCGCGCTGATCGACGAGAACATGCCTGTCATCGTCATCGCGCCGCATGACCGGATCTTCGAGAAAACCGTTTCCAACATGCAGGAAGTGGCGGCGCGCGGCGGCAAGATCATCCTGATCACCGACAGCAAGGGCGCGGCGCAGGTGAGCGTGAAGACGATGGAAACAATCGTGCTGCCGGATGTGCCCGAAATCATCTCGCCGATCATCTATGCGCTGCCGATCCAGATGCTGGCCTATTTCACCGCCGTGTTCATGGGCACCGACGTCGACCAGCCACGCAATCTGGCGAAATCGGTGACGGTGGAATAGGTTTTGCCTTCCAGACCGGAGGTTGGGCCGAATGGCATCGAAGTTCGCACGTCCAGTTCATCCTGGAGAATTCCTGCGTGAAGAATATCTCGTCCCGCTCGGCATGAGTGCAGGCGCGCTGGCGAAAAAGCTCAACCTTCCGCGCACCCGTATCGAACGCATTGCCAAGGAAGAGATCGGCCTGACTCCCGATACCGCTCTTCGCCTCGCCAGATTTTTCAACACCACGCCCGAATTCTGGATGAATTTTCAACAGGCCTATGAGCTTGAAACCGAAGCCAGAAAGCTGGCGCCGGAGCTCGAGAAGATTGAGCCGTTGGAAGTAGCGGCATAATCGGCTCTTTAAAAACTTCGCAGTTCCAAAGCTTCGTCCGGTTCACTAATGTTGCGCTGCAACCCGCGCTCCGGTGAACCATGTCCGACGCTCCCAAGACCTCCGGCATGACCCGGCTGAGGAACTATTTCCTCACGGGCTTCATCGTCTGCGCGCCCTTGGCGATCACCGCCTACATTGCCTGGTCGTTCATCGGCTGGGTCGATTCCTGGGTGAAGCCTTATATTCCGGCCCGCTACAGCCCTGACACCTACCTGTCGTTTCCGGTGCCGGGGTTCGGACTGATCGTGGCGCTTATCCTGATCACGCTGATCGGTTTCCTGACGGCAAACATCGTCGGCCGCGCCATCGTCAATTTCGGCGAGCGCCTGCTTGGCCGCATGCCGCTGGTGCGCGGCATCTACGGCTCGCTGAAACAGATTTTCGAGACCGTGCTGTCGAACAAGGGTGACATGTTCCGCCAGGTCGGGCTGGTCGAATATCCGCGCAAGGGCGTGTGGTCGCTGGTGTTCGTCGCCAGTGAAAAGGAAACCGAGATCAACCAGAAGCTCGACCAGGAAGGCGATCCGCTGATCGCCGTATTCATGCCGTGCACGCCAAACCCGACCACGGGCTTCCTGATGTATGTGCCGAAGTCGGACATCGTGCCGCTCGACATGACGATCGAGGATGGCGCCAAGCTGATCGTCTCCGCCGGTCTGGTGGCGCCCGAAGTAAAGCAAATGGTTGTCGTGAATGGCGAGCCGATCGAAGGGATGCTCGCCAACCCTTCGGTTGCCGCCCTGGCTCAGCCGGCGCGCAGAAGCCGCACGGCTTCGTCGCGACCGAACAAGTAAAGCAGCAGGCGCAACGCCTCACCACGCTGCGATTGCAGCTCCGGATCGCGTGACAGGATCAGCCTGGCATCGTCGCGGGCGGCCTCCAGAAGGTCGGCATGCGCCTCGATGCGAGCCACCTGGAAGCCCGGCGTGCCCGACTGGCGGGTGCCCAGCAATTCGCCTTCGCCGCGCAGCTTCAGGTCCTCCTCGGCGATCAGGAACCCATCCTCGGTCTCGCGCATCACCGACAGCCGGCGTTTTGCGGTCTCGCCGAGCGGGTCCTTGTAGAGCAGCACGCATGAGGAGGGCTTGTCACCGCGTCCGACCCGGCCGCGCAGCTGGTGCAACTGGGCCAGGCCGAAGCGCTCTGCATGCTCGATGACCATGACGGTGGCGTCCGGCACATCGACGCCGACCTCGATGACGGTGGTGGCGATCAGGATGCGTGTCTCGCCCTGCTTGAAGGCGCGCATCGCCTCGTCCTTCTCGGCACCCTTCATGCGGCCGTGAACGAGACCGATGCGATCGCCGAACAATGGTTTCAGCGAGGCGAAGCGGTCTTCGGCCGACATCAGTTTGATCTCTTCGGATTCCTCGACCAGCGGACAGATCCAGTAGATCTTCTGGCCGCCGGCGACGGCGTCCACCATGCGGGCGACCAGTTCGTCGAGCCGCTCGAGCGGCAGCGTAACGGTACGGATCGGCTGGCGGCCGGCCGGTTTTTCCGTCAGTTTCGACACGTCCATGTCACCGAAAGCGGTCAGCACCAGGGTGCGCGGGATAGGAGTGGCCGTCATCACCAACATGTCTGGCGCGTCGCCCTTGGCGGTGATGGCAAGCCGCTGATGGACGCCGAAACGATGCTGCTCGTCGATGACGGCGAAGACGAGGTCTTTGAAGGTGACGGTCTCCTGGAACAGCGCGTGGGTGCCGACGACGATGTCGATCTCGCCGGTTGCCAGGCCGACCAGCGTATCCGCGCGTTCGCGGCCCTTCTCGCGACCGGTGAGGATGGCGATGCGAAGCCCTACCTTGGCGGCAAGCGGCGTGATGGTCGCAAGATGCTGGCGCGCCAGGATTTCGGTCGGTGCCATCAAGGCTGCCTGGCCGCCGGCCTCGACGGCACGCGCCATGGCCAGCAGCGCGACGACAGTCTTGCCGGAACCGACATCGCCCTGCAGAAGCCGCAGCATGCGCTCTGGGTCGGCGAGGTCGGCATTGATTTCGGCCAGCGCAAACTCCTGGCTTGATGTCAGCGAATAGGACAGTGCGGCCCGCAGTTTTTCGACGATGCGGCCGTCGCCGACCAGGGGTCGCCCGGACAGCCTGCGGACTTTCGCTCGCACCAGCGCCAGCGAGACCTGGCCCGCCAGCAACTCGTCATAGGCGAGCCGCCGCCAGGCGGCACCATCGATGGAGACGTCAATCGGGTCGGCCGGATTGTGGATGCGGGCAAGCGCATCGCCAAAGGCCGCAAAGGTGTGCCGCCGCATGAAGGCGCCGTCCTGCCATTCGGGAAATTCAGGCACGCGCGTCAGCGCCTGGCCGATCGCCCGGCGCAGCACCTTGCCCGAGAGCCCGGCTGTCAGAGGATAGACCGGTTCGACCAGCGGCAGGTTTTCCGCTTCGCTGGCCAGCGCAATATGGTCGGGGTGGACCATGCTCGGGCGGCCGTTGAACCATTCCATGCGGCCCGAGACCACGACATGCTCGCCCTCGGGCATCGCCTTTTCGAGATAGGAGGCGTGAGCATGGAAGAAGGTCAGCGCGATCTCTCCGGTATCGTCATGGGCGAAGACCCGGTAGGGCACCGACCTGTTGCCACGCGGTGGCGGCTGGTGGCGGTCGATGCGCACATCGAGCGTGACGATCTGGCCTTCCGCGGATCCCGCGATACCAGGCCGACTGCGCCGGTCGATGACGGTGTGCGGCAGCACGAACAGAAGATCGCCGGCACGCGCCGCGCGGTCGCCGAGATCGGCCGGAACAACCTTCTCGATCAGCGCGCCGACTTTCGGTCCGACGCCTGCAAGCGACGTAATCGGGACAAACAAGGGATCGAGGATGGTCGGGCGCATGATGTCAGCTTATGTTGCGACGGCGGCAGCGCAAGGCTGACAGCCCCTTCTATCCACGCTATATGCGCCGCAGCAAGCAAGGATGCGGTACGATGACCGGAACGACGAGATCAAGCGAGGGGCTGGACGTGCGCCGCCGCAAGCTTCTGTTTCGCTCCTGGCATCGCGGCATGCGCGAGATGGACCTGATCCTCGGCACTTTCGCCGACGCTGAGATCGGCGTCTTGACCAACGAGGAAATCGACCAATATGAGAGGCTCCTCGACATTCCCGATACCGAATTCCTGCCCATGGTCACCGGCGAACGCCCGGTTCCGGCCGATATCGATTGTGCCGTCCTGCGAAAGATCCTGGCTTTCCGCCGCTCTCTGACATTCTGAACACAAGCAATTCCAGGAAAAGTAACGAAGCGGTTTTCCGTTCGGAATTGCGATGAAACAAGACCGTGATTTCATGAGCCTCATTCCCACCATCGGTCTGCCGAAAGGCCGCGCCGGTCAGTTCATCGTCGATGGCGTCGCCGACGGCTACGAAGCCTTTGCGCTGGTGCAGGCGGCGCTCGAGATCGCGCCCGACAAGCCGGTTCTGTTCGTCGCGCGCGACGGTCAGCGCCTGCCGGCGATCATCGAGGCATTGTCCTTCGCGGCCCCCGGCCTGCCGGT
The DNA here is from genome assembly GCF_003998535.1 of Mesorhizobium sp. M7A.F.Ca.AU.002.02.1.1. Lineage (NCBI taxonomy): Bacteria > Pseudomonadati > Pseudomonadota > Alphaproteobacteria > Hyphomicrobiales > Phyllobacteriaceae > Mesorhizobium > Mesorhizobium sp. M7A.F.Ca.AU.002.02.1.1. The sequence goes on from NZ_RZPB01000091.1 coordinate 8,952, forward strand.
GCTGGAACTGCCGGCCTGGGATTGCTTGCCCTACGACCGCGTCTCGCCCGGCTCCGATGCGGCCGCCAAGCGCCTCGATGCGCTGACCGCCATGATCGCTCTGGCGAAGAAGCCGCACCGCGCCGTCATCCTCACCACCGCCAATGCGCTGCTGCAGCGCATTCCGCCGTCCGAGTTGGTCGAGGCGCAGACTTTTCATGCCAGGCCCGGCAACCAGATCGACATGAACGCACTGGTCTCGCGGCTGGAAACGTCCGGTTTCGAGCGTGTGCCGACAGTGCGCGGCATCGGCGAGTTCGCGGTGCGCGGCGGCATTCTCGACCTGTTCGCCCCCGGCTGGACCGAGGCGCTCAGGCTCGATTTCTTCGGCGACACGCTGGAATCGATCCGTGTGTTCGACGCCGCCACGCAGCGCACCACCGGTCAACGCAAGTCGATGGCGCTGCAAGCGATGAGCGAAGTGGCGCTGACGCCGGAAACCATCAGCCGCTTCCGCCGCTCCTATATCGAAGCCTTCGGCGCACCGCAGCGCGACGACGGGCTCTATGCGGCGGTCAGCGAAGGGCGTCGCTTCGCTGGCATGGAGCACTGGCTGCCGTTCTTTTACGAACGGCTGGAGACGGTGTTCGACTATCTGCCTGACACGCCCGTCATCTTCGACCATCTGGCGCATGAGGCGCTGGCCGAGCGCCACACGCTGATCCTCGATCACTACGAGGCGCGCAGGAAGCAGGCCGATGGCGCGCTGAAGGATGCGGTGCCCTATAAGCCAGTCGCGCCGGACCTGCTCTATCTCTCCCCGGAAAACCTGATCACCTCGCTCGGGCCGCGCGAAGCGATCGACTTTACGCCATTCGACGCGCCCGACATTGGCGCCAAGAAGGTCTATCACGCCGGTTCGCGCCACGGCCGCAGCTTCGTCGAGGAGCGCGCCGATCCGAACGCCAACGTGTTCGATGTCGTCGTCAAACACATCGCCGATGAGCGCGCGGCGCGCCGCCGCGTCGTCATCGCCGGCTGGACCGAAGGCTCGCTCGACCGGCTTGGCCAGATCCTCGCCGAACACCATCTCGGCAACCTCAAGCAGGTCGTGACGCTGGCGGAAGCCGAAAAGCTCGAGCCGGGGCAGGCGGCCCTGGCCGTGCTGCCGCTCGAATCCGGCTTCGAGACCGAAAAACTGGTCGTCGTCGCCGAACAGGACATTTTGGGCGACCGGCTGATCCGGCGCTCGAAACGCAAGAAACGTCCCTCGGATTTCATTGCCGAGGCCTCGGCGCTGTCGGCCGGCGACATTGTCGTCCATGCCGACCACGGCATTGGCCGTTTCATTGGCCTGCGCACCATCGAAGCGGTCGGCGCGCCGCATGACTGCCTGGAAATCCACTATGCCGGCGACGACCGGCTGTTCCTGCCGGTGGAAAACATCGAACTCCTGTCGCGCTACGGTTCTGACACGGCCGAGGCGACGCTGGACAAGCTTGGCGGCGGCGCCTGGCAGTCGCGCAAAGCGCGGCTGAGGAAGCGCCTGCTCGACATGGCCGGTCAGTTGATCCGCATCGCCGCCGAGCGGCAGATGCGCTCGGCGCCGCCACTGGTGCCGGCAGAAGGCCTCTATGGCGAGTTCGCCGCCCGCTTTCCCTATGAAGAGACCGACGACCAACAGACGGCCATCGATTCGGTGCGCGACGATCTTGCTGCCGGCAAGCCGATGGACCGGCTGATCTGCGGCGATGTCGGTTTCGGCAAGACCGAAGTGGCGCTGCGTGCCGCCTTCATCGCGGCGATGGAAGGTTTTCAGGTGGCGGTGGTGGTGCCGACGACATTGCTGTCACGCCAGCATTTCAAGACGTTTTCGCAGCGGTTTTCCGGCCTGCCGATCCGCGTCGCCCAGGCGTCGCGGCTGGTCGGCGCCAAGGAACTGGCCGAGACCAAGAAAGGCATCGCCGAAGGCCAGGTCGACATCGTCATCGGCACGCACGCGCTGCTCGGTTCCGCGATCTCGTTCAAGAACCTTGGTCTGCTGATCATCGACGAAGAGCAGCATTTTGGCGTCAAGCACAAGGAACGGCTGAAGGACCTGAAGACCGACGTGCACGTGCTGACGCTGTCGGCGACGCCGATCCCGCGAACGCTGCAACTGGCGTTGACCGGGGTGCGCGAGCTGTCGCTGATCGCCACGCCGCCGGTCGATCGGATGGCGGTGCGCACCTTCATATCGCCCTTCGATCCGCTGGTGATCCGCGAGACGCTGCTGCGCGAACGCTATCGCGGTGGCCATTCCTTCTATGTGGTGCCGCGCATAAGCGATCTCTCGGAAATACATGATTTCCTGAAGGAATCCGTGCCGGAGTTGAAGGTGGCGGTGGCTCATGGCCAGATGCCGCCGGGCGAACTCGACGACATCATGAATGCCTTTTATGACGGCCAGTACGACGTGCTGTTGTCGACCACCATCGTCGAATCCGGCCTTGATATTCCGACCGCCAACACGCTGATCATCCACCGCGCCGACATGTTCGGCCTGTCGCAGCTCTACCAATTGCGCGGCCGCGTCGGCCGTTCGAAGGTGCGGGCCTACGCGCTGTTCACGCTGCCGGCCAACCGCAAGCTGACCGACACCGCCGAGCGGAGGCTCAAGGTGCTGCAATCGCTCGACACTCTGGGCGCCGGCTTCCAACTGGCCAGCCACGACCTCGATATCAGAGGCGCCGGCAATCTTCTCGGCGAGGAGCAGTCCGGACACATCAAGGAGGTCGGCTTCGAACTCTACCAGCAGATGCTGGAAGAAGCCGTCGCCGAGGTGAAGGATTCGGGCGAGGTGCAGGATGGCGGCTGGTCGCCGCAGATTGCCGTCGGCACGGCGGTGATGATCCCGGAAAGCTATGTTCCGGACCTGCAGCTCCGGCTGGCGCTTTATCGCCGTCTCGGCGATCTCGAAAACACCGAGGAAATCGACGCTTTCGGCGCCGAGCTGATCGACCGCTTCGGCCCGCTGCCGGAGGAGGTGAAGCATCTGTTGAAGATCGTCTTCATCAAGGCGCTCTGCCGCAAGGCCAATGTCGAAAAACTCGACGCCGGGCCGAAGGGCGTCGTCATCCATTTCCGCAAGCGCGAATTCTCCAACCCGGTCGGGCTGGTCAAGTTCATTGGCGAACAGGGATCGTTGGCCAAGATCCGGCCGGACCACAGTGTCGTCTTCGTGCGCGACTGGCCGACAGCCGAGAAGAGGCTGGCGGGCTCGGCGGTCGTCATGACGCAGTTGGCACGGCTGGTGGAGAAGGCGGCGTAGCTAGCCTCGGACCATTCGCCAGCGCTGAAATTCCGGTCTAGAATAGGAAATTGGCTTCGTGTATGGAGCCGCGATCCCCAATTGGGGCCGGGAATGGCGGAGTATAGGCCGCTGGAAAGAGCGTTGGGTGCAGCGATGACGAAATGGTCGCCGAATTCGTGGAGAGCAAAGCCGATCAAGCAGGTTCCTGCTTATCCGGACCTTGCAGCGCTGAAGAACACGGAGGCCCAGCTCGCAACCTTTCCGCCGCTGGTTTTTGCCGGTGAGGCGCGCAAGCTCAAGAAGCAGCTCGCTTCGGTCGCTGCCGGTGACGCATTCCTCCTTCAGGGGGGCGATTGCGCCGAGAGCTTCGCCGAGCATGGCGCAGACAACATCCGCGACTTCTTCCGCGTCTTCCTGCAGATGTCGGTGGTGCTGACCTTCGCCGGCGCGCAGCCGGTGGT
>NZ_RZPB01000920.1:0-2092 GCF_003998535.1 Mesorhizobium sp. M7A.F.Ca.AU.002.02.1.1
ATCGGCGTTCATCCGCTGCACCTCGGCCTCGGCTTCGGAGTAGTCGCGTTCATGCTCGAGCTTGGCCGCGACGGCGTTTTCCAGCCCCTCGATGGCCTTGCCCAGCCTCGCGATGACTTCCTTGAGTGTGGCTTCCCCGGTCATGGCCTTCGTCCTGTGCCCTGCCCATCACCGAATCGTTCACGTTCAGAACGCGTTATCCCTGAAACATTAGGCACCGGGTGAAGGCAACGTCAACAAAGCTCTCGCGACTGTCCCCCGCTAACGCTAATGTAGGTCCGCCGCCGGCATCACAAGACCGGCAAATGTGCACCCGATTTGTTGACTAAAAGCCCGCGCCTGCTATGTGTCGCGCACCCTTTTCAAGGGCTCTCCCAAGCCCCCAAACCCCCACTTCTGGAGGAACCATGACGTCGCGTGAACAACATGACCGGATGGCCAATGCGATCCGCTTTCTCTCCATGGACGCCGTCGAGAAGGCAAACTCCGGCCATCCCGGCCTGCCCATGGGCTGCGCCGACATCGCCACGGTGCTGTTCACGAAGTTCCTGAAATATGATCCGAAGGCCCCCCATTGGCCCGACCGGGATCGCTTCATCCTGTCGGCCGGCCACGGTTCGATGCTGCTCTATTCGCTGCTGCACCTGACCGGCTACGAGGACATGACGATCGACCAGATCAAGCATTTCCGCCAGTTGGGCTCGAAGACCGCCGGCCATCCCGAATACGGCCATGCCACCGGCATAGAGACGACCACCGGCCCGCTCGGCCAGGGTCTCGCCAATTCGGTCGGCTTCGCGCTCGGCGAGCGCATCATGAACGCAGCCTTCGGCAACGACCTCGTCGACCATTACACCTACGTACTGGCCGGTGACGGCTGCCTGATGGAAGGTGTTTCCCAGGAAGCCATCGCGCTTGCCGGCCATCTCAAGCTCAACAAGCTGATCGTCTTCTGGGACAACAACAACATCTCGATCGACGGCCCGGTCTCGCTTGCCGACAACACCGACCAGGTCGCCCGCTTCCAGGCCTCGGGCTGGAACGCCAGCCACATCGACGGCACCGATCCGGAAGCCATCGCCTATGCCATCGAAGCCGCTCGTCACTCCGACAAGCCGACGATGATCGCCTGCAAGACGACCATCGGCTTCGGCGCTCCAACCAAGGCCGGCACCAACAAGGCGCACGGTTCGCCGCTCGGCGCCGACGAGATCGCCGGTGCGCGCAAATTCTTCAACTGGGACTCGCCGCCCTTCGAGATTCCGGCCGACATCCTTGACGCATGGCGCGCCGCCGGTAAAACCGGCGCCAAGCCGCGCACCGACTGGGAGGGACGTCTGGCCAAGGCCGAGCCCAAGTTGAAGGCCGAGTTCGAACGCCGCCTCGCCGGCAAGCTGCCGTCGAATTTCGACGCCGTCATCGCCGACTACAAGAAGAAGCTGTCGGCCGACAAGCCGAAGGTCGCCACCCGCAAATCCTCGGAAATGGCGCTGGAGGTCATCAACGGCGCCGTGCCGGAAACCATAAGCGGCTCCGCCGACCTGACCGGCTCCAACAACACCAAGACCAGCCAGACCAAGAACATTACGCCCGACGATTACGGCCAGCGTTATGTCCACTACGGCATTCGCGAACATGGCATGGCGGCCGCCATCAATGGCTTGACGCTGCATGGCGGCCTCATCGCCTATGGCGGCACCTTCCTGTGCTTCTCCGATTATGCCCGCCCGTCAATGCGTCTGGCTTCGCTGATGGGCATCCGCTCGATCTTCGTCATGACCCATGATTCCATCGGTCTGGGCGAAGACGGCCCGACCCACCAGCCGGTCGAGCATCTGGCGGCATTGCGCGCGATCCCCAACCACAATGTCTTCCGCCCGGCCGACGCGGTCGAAACCGCGGAATGCTGGCAGATCGCCCTGGAGTCGGAAAAGACGCCGTCGACCTTGGCGCTGACCCGCCAGAACCTGCCGACGGTGCGCACCGAATTCACGGCCAAGAACCTCAGCAGCCAGGGAGCCTATGAGCTGGCCGCCGCCAGCGGCGAGGCGGCGATAACGATCTTCGCCACCGGCTCCGAGGTCGAGATCGC
>NZ_RZPB01000921.1:0-2092 GCF_003998535.1 Mesorhizobium sp. M7A.F.Ca.AU.002.02.1.1
AGCCTATGCCGGCCAGGCTGAGCTTGCCGGCGATCTTCTGGCGCTCTTCATCGTCGATATGGCCATCGGCCTTCGCCGCCGAAATCATCGCCCGCACCAGGGTCAGCGTGAATTCGTCCTCGCCTTGCGGCGCCTGCGACGGGTGGAAGGGGGTATCCTTGGGCGGCGGCAGCAATTCCGGTTCACCGGCCGCCGGTGCTTCCGCGGGCGCGTTGCCGGCCTTGTAATTCTGGTAGGCCTTGTAGGCGAGGCCGCCGATCGCGGCCAGTCCGCCAAGCTTCACCGCGGCGCCCGTCACGTTGCGGCCAGTACCGGTTCCGAGCAGCACCGCGGCCAGCGCACCGGCGGCCAGCGGATTGTCCTTGGCCATCTGCACGGCCTGCCCCGCCTTGTCGCGAACGGTGCCGCTGGTGCCGGGGATTTGCGAGCCGAGCAGATCGTCGAGAAGCTTCTTGGGATCGAACATTCAGTGCCTCCAGGATTTGCCCGGCCAACGGGCGGGTTTCGAACGTCGAAGACGTAGGTCCCGAAACTTGACATTGCAATGACAGGCAGCCGCTTTGCAGCAGCACGATGCTGGATCAGGAGCCGATATGCGGCCCCCTGCCCCGCGCCTGCGCAAGCTCGACCTGGCGCTGGCGCTCGGCATAACGCTGGCGGTCCTCGTCCGAACGCGCATCGAAGCAATGCGGGCACGAAATACCGGCAGCGAATTTGGGCGACGTCAGCTCGCCCGGCGTCAGCGGGTGGCGGCAGGCGCGGCACAGTTCCGCGTCGCCCTCGGCAAGGCCGTGCGACACCGAAACCCGCTCGTCGAAGACGAAGCACTCGCCTTGCCAGAGGCTCTGTTCGGCCGGAACCTCCTCGAGGTATTTGAGGATACCGCCCTTGAGATGGAAGACATCCTCGAAGCCGAGCGATTTGACATAGGCGGTTGCCTTTTCGCAGCGTATGCCGCCGGTGCAGAACATCGCAACCTTGCGGCCTTCGAGCTCCGCCCGGTGCGTTTCCACCCAGGCCGGGAACTCGCGAAAGCTTGCGGTGGCCGGGTCGATCGCACCCTTGAACGTGCCGATCGACACCTCATAGGCGTTGCGCGTGTCGATGATGACAGTGCCGGGCTGCGAAATCAGAGCGTTCCAGTCGGCCGGCGCGACGTAGGTGCCGGCACTTTTCGAAGGATCGATGTCATCGACACCCATGGTGACGATCTCGCGCTTCAGCCGCACCTTCATGCGATGGAACGGCATGTCCGCGGCCGCGCTGTACTTGACCTCGAGTCCGGCAAGCCCTTCGATGGCTTCGAGATACGCGATCAGTTCGGCAATTGCCGTCTCGCTGCCGGCGACGGTGCCGTTGATGCCTTCATGCGCCAGCAGCAGCGTGCCCTTTATGCCGCGCCCGCAGCAGAATGCGGCGAGCGGCGCGCGCAGTTCTTCGAAAGCGTCGAGCCGGGCAAACCGGTAGAGCGCGGCGACGCGAAGGAGTGGAAGTGATGTCATCGCCGAAGCCACTAGACGCTCGAGCAAGCCGATTCAAGGCAAAGCAGGCATCCTGTTCGGCGGGTCACTGGCGCAAATCTGCACCATGGGTGAATTTGTACCATAGCTGAGATCAGGGAGTCAAGAAAAAATTCCTATCCTGAAAAGCCACCGGGACCAAAGCTGTCGGCACCATCGAGCCGGCAGCCACCCTTGTCAACTTGGGCTTGGCGAGTATGGGCGACGCGTGACATCGCGACACGGCCGGTTTCGTGGACAGGAAAACGGCCTTCTGCTAATCGGTTGAATTGTCCCACGCCACGGAGAGACACATGCCCAGCAAGACCGAAAAACTTCTGTCGCTCCTCAACGGCCAGCCCGTCATCCCGGTGCTGAAGATCTCCGATGTCGCCAATGCCGTGCCGCTGGCCCGCGCTCTGGCGCGCGGCGGCCTGCCTGCGATCGAGATCACGCTGAGGACCGCCGACGCGCTGGAAGCGATCCGGCGGGTCGCTGGTGAAGTCGAGGAAGCCATCGTCGGCGCCGGCACCATTCTTGATGCCAGGCAGTTCGAAGAGGCGGCCGCCGCGGGCTCGCGCTTCATCGTCAGC
>NZ_RZPB01000922.1:0-2092 GCF_003998535.1 Mesorhizobium sp. M7A.F.Ca.AU.002.02.1.1
TGATGGACGTGTCGCCCAAGCAGATGGTGTCGGTGGCCGCGGCCCTGATCCCGTTCCTGGAAAACGACGACGCCAACCGCGCTCTGATGGGCTCGAACATGCAGCGTCAGGCCGTGCCGCTGGTGCGCGCCGAGGCGCCGTTCGTCGGCACCGGCATGGAGCCGATCGTCGCCCGTGACTCGGGCGCCGCCATCGGCGCCCGCCGCGGCGGCATCGTCGACCAGGTGGACGCGACGCGTATCGTTATCCGCGCCACCGAAGATCTCGATCCGGGCAAGTCCGGCGTCGATATCTACCGGTTGATGAAGTTCCAACGTTCGAACCAGAACACCTGCATCAACCAGCGTCCGCTGGTTCGCATGGGCGACCGGGTCAACAAGGGCGACATCATCGCCGACGGTCCGTCGACCGAGCTCGGCGATCTGGCGCTCGGCCGCAACGTGCTGGTCGCGTTCATGCCGTGGAACGGCTACAATTACGAGGACTCGATCCTCCTGTCCGAACGCATCGTCGCCGACGACGTCTTCACCTCGATCCACATCGAGGAGTTCGAGGTCATGGCGCGCGATACCAAGCTTGGACCGGAGGAAATCACGCGCGATATCCCGAACGTCTCGGAAGAAGCGCTGAAGAACCTCGACGAAGCCGGCATCGTCTACATCGGTGCGGAAGTTCAGCCGGGCGACATCCTGGTCGGCAAGATCACGCCGAAGGGCGAAAGCCCGATGACGCCGGAAGAGAAGCTTCTGCGCGCCATCTTCGGCGAAAAGGCGTCCGATGTGCGCGACACCTCGATGCGCATGCCTCCGGGCACATTCGGCACCGTCGTCGAGGTGCGCGTCTTCAATCGCCACGGTGTGGAGAAGGACGAGCGCGCCATGGCGATCGAGCGCGAGGAGATCGAACGCCTCGCCAAGGACCGCGACGACGAGCAGGCCATTCTGGACCGTAACGTCTACGCGCGTCTTTCCGACGTGCTCGTCGGCAAGGAAGCGATCGCTGGACCGAAGGGCTTCAAGAAGGGCTCGACGCTGTCCAAGGATACGCTCGACGAGTATCCGCGTTCGCAGTGGTGGCAGTTTGCCGTGGAGAACGAAAAGCTCCAGAGCGAGCTGGAAGCGCTGCGTGGCCAGTACGACGATTCCAAGAAGGCGCTCGAGCAGCGTTTCATGGACAAGGTCGAGAAGGTCCAGCGCGGCGACGAAATGCCTCCGGGCGTCATGAAGATGGTCAAGGTCTTCGTGGCCGTGAAGCGCAAGATGCAGCCCGGCGACAAGATGGCCGGCCGTCACGGCAACAAGGGTGTCGTGTCGCGGATCGTTCCGGTGGAGGACATGCCTTTCCTCGAGGACGGCACGCATGCCGATATCGTGCTCAACCCGCTGGGTGTGCCGAGCCGCATGAATGTCGGCCAGATCCTGGAAACGCATCTGGGCTGGGCATGTGCGGGCATGGGCAGGAAGATCGGCGAGCTGATCGACACGTACAAGGCAGCCGGCGACATCAAGCCGCTGCGCAAGACGCTCGAGAGCTTCATCCCGGCCAACGACCGCAACGAGCCGGTTCGTGACTATGACGACGAGAGCATCGTTCGCCTCAGCGAGCAGATGCGCCGCGGCGTCTCGATCGCGACCCCGGTGTTCGACGGCGCGCATGAGGCTGACATCAACATCATGCTGGAGCAGGCGGGCCTGCACAGCAGCGGTCAGTCGCAGCTCTATGACGGACGCACGGGCGAGCCGTTCGATCGCAAGGTGACGATGGGCTACATCTACATGCTCAAGCTTCACCATCTCGTGGACGACAAGATCCACGCGCGTTCGATCGGTCCGTACTCGCTCGTCACCCAGCAGCCGCTGGGCGGCAAGGCGCAGTTCGGTGGCCAGCGCTTCGGCGAGATGGAGGTCTGGGCGCTGGAAGCGTACGGCGCCGCCTACACGCTGCAGGAAATGCTGACGGTGAAGTCCGACGACGTCGCCGGCCGTACCAAGGTCTACGAGGCGATCGTGCGTGGCGACGACACCTTCGAGGCCGGCATCCCGGAGAGCTTCAACGTTCTCGTCAAGGAAATGCGGTCTCTCGGCCTCAACGT
>NZ_RZPB01000923.1:0-2077 GCF_003998535.1 Mesorhizobium sp. M7A.F.Ca.AU.002.02.1.1
GAGGCGGGGGCACGCCGCGCCGCCTTCGAGCCGCTGGCCAAGGAAATCCGCGCCACCGAAGCGCTGATGGACCGCATCCGCAAGCGCATCGACGGCATCGAGGACGAACTGTCCAATCCGGCGGTGTACGAAAAGGATCCCTCGACAGCGACCCGGCTGGCCAAGGAGCGCTCGCAACTGGCCCAGACGCTGGCCGGCCACGAGGAAAAGTGGCTGTCCATGTCGGCAGAGTATGAAGAAGGCACGGCGGAGTGATTACGCAATCTCCCCACAAGTGGGGAGATTGGCTAATCATCTGGCCCTACACGCGCCCTTTGAAACCCGCTAGTCTTGCCGCATGAACCAGCACGCCAAGCTTCGCATCGGCCATTCGGCCTGTCCGCATGATTGTCCTTCGACCTGCGCGCTCGAGGTCGAACTGCTCGACGGCAATCGGATCGGCCGCGTCCATGGCGCCAAGTCCAATAGCTACACCGCCGGCGTCGTCTGCGCCAAGGTTGCGCGTTATGCCGACCGCGTCCACCATCCCGACCGTTTGCTGAAGCCGCTGATCCGCGCCGGCGCTAAGGGCGACGGCACCTGGAAGGAAGCGAGCTGGGAGGCCGCGCTCGACCTCGTCGCCGAAAAGTTCATTGCGGCCGAGGAGAGGTACGGCTCGGAGACGATCTGGCCCTACTACTATGCCGGCACGATGGGGCTGGTGCAGCGCGACGGCATCGACCGGCTGCGCCACGCGAAAAAGTATTCCGGCTTCTTCGGGTCGATCTGCACCAATCTCGCCTGGACGGGCTGGATGATGGGGGCCGGCGCCTTGCGCGGGCCGGACCCGCGCGAGATGGCGAAATCCGATTGCGTGGTGATCTGGGGCACCAATGCGGTGGTGACCCAAGTCAACGTCATGACCCACGCCATCAAGGCGCGCAAGGAGCGCGGCGCCAAGATCGTCGTCATCGACGTCTACGAAAACGCGACGATGAAGCAGGCCGATCTTGGCCTTGTGCTGAAGCCAGGCACCGATGGCGCGCTGGCCTGCGCGGTCATGCATGTGCTGTTCAAGGAGGGCATGGCCGACCGCGCCTATCTCTCGAAATACACCGACGACCCGAGAGGGCTGGAAGCGCATCTCGAGACGCGCACTCCGGCGTGGGCGGCCGGGATCACGGGCCTGACGGTTGCCGAGATCGAGGCCTTCGCCCGCCTCGTCGGCACGACCAAGAAGACCTATTTCCGCCTCGGCTATGGTTTTGCACGCCAGCGCAATGGCGCCGTCAACATGCATGCCGCCTCGTGCATCGCGGCTGTCACCGGCAGCTGGCAATATGAGGGCGGCGGCGCCTTCCATTCCAATTCCGGCATCTTCAAGCTCAACCAGGATGTGCTCGAAGGCACCAGGATGCGCGATCCCTCGATCCGCTATCTCGACCATTCGCGCATCGGCCCGGTGCTGACCGGTGCCAGCGATGCGCTCTATGGTGGCCCGCCGGTGACGGCGATGCTGATCCAGAACACCAATCCGGTGAATGTCGCGCCGGAGCAGCGGCTGGTGACGCAAGGCTTCCTGCGCGACGACCTGTTCACTTGCGTGCACGAGCAGTTCATGACCGACACGGCCAAGCTTGCCGACATCGTATTGCCGGCCACGATGTTCCTCGAGCACGACGATGTCTACAAGGGCGGCGGCAACCAGCACATCACGCTTGGCCCCAAGCTGATCGAGCCGCCGGAGGGACCGCGCACCAACCATTTCGTCATCGAGCAATTGGCTGATCGCCTCGGTGTCGCCGACCGTCCGGGTTTCGGCCTGACCGAGCAGCAGCATATCGACATCATCCTGGGCAAGCGCGGGCTGGGCAGTTTCGAAAGCTTGAAGCAAGACAAATGGGTCGACCTGCAGCCGGATTTCGAGGCAGCACACTTCATCAACGGATTTGGCCACGCGGATGGAAAATTCCGCTTCCGCGCCGACTGGACCGGGCAGGCGGCGCCCAACCGGCCGCCCAAAAGCATGGGCCTGTTCGGCCCGGTGGCGCGGCTGCCGGAATTCCCCGACCATGTCGACCTGATCGAGGTCGCCGAC
>NZ_RZPB01000924.1:0-2075 GCF_003998535.1 Mesorhizobium sp. M7A.F.Ca.AU.002.02.1.1
TGTCTAGACAGTCCGGGACGAGCCTGTATGGTCGCCGTCGCTGTATGTCGCTCCGACCGGAACATCGGCAAAAGGGAGAACAAAGATGAGTTCAAACGGAAGCCATGGCGGCAGCGATAGCAGGCATATCGCGGTGATTGGCGGCGGCATCATCGGCTGCAGCGCGGCTTTCCATCTGCTGCGGTCCGGCGTGCGCCGGGTGACGGTCATCGATGCCGGCCAGCCGGGTGCCGCAACCACAAGCGCCGGTGCTGGCTTCGTCTCCCATTGGTCCGCCGGCATGATCCCGCTCGGTGAAGAGGGCTTTCAGCTGCAGCAATATGGCCTCGATTTCTATCGCAGGCTGCACGAGGTCGGCGCCGAGATTGGTTATCGGCCGAACGGCACCTTGATCATGGCGCTGACCGAGGACGGGCGCGAACGCTTCGTCCGCCCGGTGCTGGATTCTCCCTATGCGCCGCCGGAAATGCAGGACCTGGACGCCGTGCAGATCGGGCAGAAGATGCAGGGCCTCATCGATCCGGCCCGGGTCCATTCGGCGGCCTACAATCCGCACGGCATCCAGCTCGACACCAAGCTGGCGATGGGGGTGCTGACCGGCCAGATCAGCGAGCTCGGCGGCGTCTTCCGCAGCAACACACGCGTGACTGCCGTCCATGATGCCGGCGACCGGGTGACGATCGAGACCGACCAGGGCGGTCTTGAGGCTGATGGCGTGATTGTTGCCGCCGGCGCCTGGAACAACCAGGTCCTGTCAGGCCTTGGCTGGCAGTTGCCGCTGCTGCGCGTCGTTGCAACGCGCATCGTCACCGACGACCGTGGGCTGCCATCGACCATTCCCACCGTCCAGTGCCGCGAATTGCGGCTGTGGCTGCGCGAGACATTCGGCGCCATAATGTGGGGAACCGGCCGGCACTACAAACCTCTCAACAAGACGAACGACAGCGAAATCGAACCCGGCCAGCCGCACAATATCGGGCTGATGCAGGAAACCTCCGAGCAGGAGCTTGCCGAGTTGCAGACGGTGTTCCCGCCGCTGCGCGGTTCGACGATCGCGAGCTGGGCGCAAGGCGTGCCGTGCTACACGCCCGACAACAACCTTATCGTCGGCAAAGTCCCCGGCAGCGACAATATCGTGGTCGTCGGTGGCGACAATGAGAGCGGCGTCACCCATGGACCGGGTCTTGGCCGGCTCTCTTGCGAACTGGTTCTCGGGCAGACCCCGTTCGTTTCCGTCGAGCGGTTCCGTGTCGATCGCTACGCCTCCAACGCCTTCAAGTCGGAAGCCGAGATCGAGGCCGCCATGCCGGCCTGGGGCGCGCGTCACGAGGCGTCGCGGTTTGGTCGCGAGGCCTGATCGTCAGCTGCCCCCGGCGCTTGCCTGCAAGCTGTCGCCGACGCTGCCGAGCAGCGCCTGCGCCACCGCCCTGACAACCGGGCCGGCGTTCTTCCTCATGACGATGTGGAAGGAGCCGGCGTGGCGCCGCGAGGTCTTGGTCAGCCGGACGAGCTGGCCGCGGCGCAGATGCTCGTCGGCAAATCCCGCCCAGGCGAGCGCCGCGCCGCGCCCGGCGATGGTTTCGTGTATCATCGACATGTAGCCGGTGAACCGAGGTCCGTCGAGTTTCCGGTCGGTTCCGACCCACGATTGCCAACTGTCGATCGCGCCCGGCGGCGTCACCTGATGCAGCAGCGGCACTGCCAGGAAAGCCTCAGGCTCTTCCGAGGCGAGCGCCGGATAACGCGCCAGGAACGCCGGCGCGCAAACCGGGAACCACTCACCCTCGAGCAGTTTTTCGGTCACGAAGTCGGGCCATTGCCCGGCTTCGCCGAAACGGATCGACAATGCCACTTCAGGCTGGTCGAAATCCCTGTAGTCGGTGGATGTCTGCAGCAGCACCCGGCCATCGGCAACCTGCGATGTGATGAGGCCGAAGCGCGGCATCAGCCATGCCTGCGCGAAGTCGTGGCTGCAGCCGACCACGAATGTATCGCTGTCGTGCGCGGTCAAATCCTCGACCGCTTGCCTGATGGTGCCGAGACCCTCGCGGATCGCTTCGGCCAGCGTGTTGCCG
>NZ_RZPB01000925.1:0-2074 GCF_003998535.1 Mesorhizobium sp. M7A.F.Ca.AU.002.02.1.1
GGTGGTGATCGACCCCAGGGATTTCGCCCGTTGGCTGGATTGCCGCACGCTCGAACCGCGTGATGTCGCCGATCTGTTGCGGCCGGCTCAGCTCGATTTCTTCGAGGCAATTCCGGTCTCCGACCTCGTCAACAAGGTCGCCAACACCGGACCGGAGATTCAGGAGCGGGGCGAGATCGGGCCGGAGCCCGAGAAGGTCAAGCGCCAGAAGTCCGGCGCGGACGACAGTCAGATGACGTTGTTCTAGCAGAGGGCGCGCGCGTCGGCGCCTTCATTTCTGGCGCCATTGGCGCCGGCCGCCCACCCCTTCAGGCAGCGCGGGGCGAAACGATCTTCTGCGCCGGCTTTTTCTTCTTGGCGGTATGGAGAAGGGCGGCGACGATCGCGGCCGGGCCGATTGCGCGATAGTGGTTGGCCAGCGCCGGCTGCTTGGCGCGGTTGGCTTCCTGCTTGGTTCGGGGCATGTCTCTCTTCCCTGGTAACATTTTCGTGTCTGCGTTTGATGGCCGATTCTGACCAAATCGTGACGCCTGCTGATCTAGCCGGCGAATGTTTCATGACTGTGCCGACATGTTTAATAAAATGTTTCAGTGCATCATTACCTGTGACCCAGCGACGGTTTTGCCGAAACTTGCGACTTGACGGCAACACAAGCCAAGGCGATAAAGCCGCCCATGAAAACGTCTTTCGCCATTTGTGGCATTTGCATTATTGGCTAGCCTCGCGCTGGTCCGGACGTTTTCGCCTCATCTCTCCCCAGATTGGACAAACGCCCCGGCCAGCAGGCTGGAGCCTGATTTGCGTTCGCGCAGGGCTGGCTTCGTCGAATTGAGTTCTGAACCGGGAAGGCACGAATGTCCGACGCATCGCAGGGCCTGCGCCTCTACAACACGCTGACGCGGACGAAAGAGGATTTCGTCCCGATCGATCCGCTGAACGTGCGCATGTATGTCTGCGGCCCGACCGTCTACGACTTTGCTCATATCGGCAATGCCAGGCCGGTGATCGTCTTCGACGTGCTGTTCCGCTTGCTGCGCCATCTCTATGGGCAGACGCACGTCACCTATGTGCGCAACATCACCGACGTAGACGACAAGATCAATGCGCGCGCTTTGCGCGATTTCGGCGGCGAGATCGCTTCCGGCACGCTGTCGTTGAATGAGGCGATCAGGCGGGTCACCGAAAAGACCGCCGACCAGTTCCACAGCGACGTGGCGGTTCTCGGCTGCCTGGAGCCGACGGTCGAGCCGCGCGCCACCGAATTCGTCGAGCCCCGTGCCGACGGCAAGGTTGACATGATCACCTTGATTCAAAGCCTGATCGAACGCGGCCATGCCTATGTTGCTGCGGGCGAAGTCCTGTTCGACACGGCGTCGATGCCCGACTACGGCCAGCTGTCGAAGCGCAATCTCGACGAGCAGCAGGCCGGTGCTCGCGTCGCCGTCGACGCGCATAAGAAAAATCCCGGCGATTTTGTCCTCTGGAAGTTGTCGTCACCGGAGGAGCCGGGCTGGAATTCGCCATGGGGCAGGGGTCGGCCGGGCTGGCACATCGAGTGCTCGGCGATGTCGGCCGCCTATCTCGGCGAGGTCTTCGACATCCATGGCGGCGGCCTCGACCTGATCTTCCCGCACCATGAAAACGAGATCGCCCAGTCGCGTTGCGCCCATGGCACCGAAATGATGGCCAACATCTGGATGCACAACGGCTTCCTGCAGGTCGAAGGGCAGAAAATGTCGAAGAGCCTCGGCAACTTCTACTCGATCAACGAACTCCTGGAGACCGAGACCTTCGGCGGCCGCAAATGGCCGGGCGAGGTGCTGCGGCTGGCGATGCTGATGACGCATTATCGCGAGCCGATCGACTTTTCCGTGCGCAAGCTGGAAGAGGCCGAGAACACCCTGCGAAAATGGAAGCGGGGGGCCGACCTCGCGCCGACGGCGGCGGGACAGGTGCCCGTGGAGATCATTGACGCCTTGTCGGACGATCTCGCCACCTATGCCGCCTTCCAGGTCCTGACCCAGTTGGCCGGCGAGGCAATGGACGGCAACGATGCCGCTGCATCGCTGAAGGC
>NZ_RZPB01000926.1:0-2072 GCF_003998535.1 Mesorhizobium sp. M7A.F.Ca.AU.002.02.1.1
GTAGGAAAGCACGCGGGTGCCGCCGGCATTGGAGGAAAGATTGCCCCGGATCTGGCAGGAGCCTGGCGCGGCCAGCGACAGCGGGAACAGCCGGTCGGCGGCGTCGGCTGCCTCCTGCAGCGTCTGCAGGATGACACCGGCCTCGACCGTCACCGTGTTGGACAGGACGTCGATCTCGCGGATGCGGTTCAGCCGCGACAGCGACAGGACGATTTCGCGCCCGGACCTGTCCGGCACCTGCGCGCCGACCAGCCCGGTGTTGCCGCTTTGCGGCACGATCGGCGTTCCCGTCTCGGTCGCCAGCCGCATGATCCGGCTGACCTCGTCGAGGCTGCCCGGCCGCAGCACCAGCGACGTCGCGCCGTGCCAGAGCCCACGTCGCTCAATGAGGTAGGGCGCGATGTCCTGCTGATCACGCAGCGCATATCTGTCGCCGACGATCGCAGCGAAGCGATCGATGAGGGCGGGATCGAGTGTCTCTGTGATTTCGATCATGGGGGAAACTATGTTGCGGGTTGCGTGATGTCACGAGGGGCGGCTGCACGCGACAGCCGATCGTTGATCGCTTCGCCGAGCCCGTCGCAGGGAATAGGCTCGACGGCGATGGTGCGCGCGCCGCTGCGGTCGAGTGCCTGCATACAGGCGAACAGATTGCTCGCCGCTTCGCGCAGGTCACCGGTTTCGGACAAATTGAGGAAGGCTTCGGCGCGGTGCCAGCCTTGTGCCCTCTGGCCGCCGAAGCCGAGCAAAGCCTCGCCCTCGCCGACCGTGCCGGCATTGAGCCGCATCGCGGCACCTGGCGCATAGTGCGAGGCAAGCATGCCCGGCGCCTCGATACTGGCGGTGCCGCCGCGCAACAATTCCATGCCGATGGCGGCCTCGATCTCCTCGGCAGCGATGCCGCCGGGCCTCAGCAGCCGCATTCTTTCCCCCTCGGCCTTGAGAATCGTCGATTCCAGCCCGACCGGGGTTGCGCCGCCATCGACCACCAGCTTTATCCGCGCACCGAGATCGGCTGCCACCGCTTGCGCGGTCGTTGCGCTGATCCTGCCGGATGAATTGGCGCTGGGCGCGGCAAGCGGGCGGCCGAGCCTGGCGATCAGATCGCCGCCAAAGCCCCTCGGCATGCGCAAGGCGATTGTATCGAGCCCGGCGGTGACGAGCGGATGGATGCCGTTGCCGGGCCGTTGCGGCAGCACCAGCGTCAGCGGACCGGGCCAGAACGCGCGCGCGAGTTTCTTCGACAGCGGATCGAACAGCGCGAGGCGCTCGGCCATCGCCATGTCGGCGACATGGGCGATCAGCGGGTTGAAGCGCGGCCGCCCCTTGGCTTCGAAGATGCGCGCGACGCCGATGCCGTTGGTCGCGTCGCCAGCCAGCCCGTAGACGGTTTCCGTCGGGATGGCGACGACATCGCCCTCCCTGAGCAGCGCCAGCGCCCGCTCCAGCGCCTCGCCCGAGCCAAGTATTTCAGCCACTCTCGTCACCTCACAGATGCGGGGTGCGTAGTACGATGGCGGCCATTGGGCAAGTCGGCTGTTGGGTAACCGTTTGTTGGCGAGCAGGAGCATTGGCGATTTATCAATCCCTAAAATGCTATGGTTCCACGAAAGCCGGCATCAATTCCGGCCTGCTATCGAACAGCTTCTGGGCAAAGGGGAGCGACATCAGTGTCTGCGCGTATCCTGCTGGGTATCATTCTTGCTGTTGCGGCCGGCGAAGCCCAGGCGTCATCCCTGGTTTTTCCAGGCACGCCATCCTCCACACCATCGATCGTCAGGATCGGCGCTCCCAACCAGCCTGGAATCGTCGATGCGGTCAACACCAGCGATGCGCGGTCGGTGATGGCAGTAGGGGAAGCGCCGCCCGACGTCACCGATGAAAAGGTAGCGGCGATCCCGGACAAGCCCGCGACCGGACACGGCTTCCAGCCAGGCCCGATGGTCATCCGTGGCGGCGTTACCGGTCCCGATTTCCCGGCACCCGCGCCAACCGCTGCACCAGCGACCGGTGCCGCGCCGGCCGCTGGCACCGCGCCGGCAACGGCCACCGCTTCCGCTGCCCCCTCAGGG
>NZ_RZPB01000927.1:0-2066 GCF_003998535.1 Mesorhizobium sp. M7A.F.Ca.AU.002.02.1.1
TGATCAAGAGCAGCACCGCGCCGATCAGCAAGGCATAACCGCGCCACGAGATCGAAACGAACCAGCCGAGCGGCAGTGCCAGCGCCAGCAGCATCAGCTCCTGCTGGAAAGCCTTCTCGCTGGCGGCCAGCTTGCGAAACGCCCGCACCGAATTGAAATAAGCGTCGATCAGCCGCTGCATGCCAAACCCCTTTGCGAATCACCGGCACGGGATAATGCAATGGCTGGCCAGATCAATGGAATAAGGTGACTTGTCCAAGATTCATTCAGCAACCGGTATGGACGGTGTCGACTTTTCAAACTGCGGCAGCCCGTCGTCGATCGAATAATAGTCGCCCTTGTCACCAACGAAGATATGGCATTCCCCCTCAAGACCTGTCGGCTTGTCGAACGATCCCGCCATGACTGAAACGTAGTCCTGGTCTCGCGGCTTCCAGAACAGCACCGACCCGCATGCCTTGCAGAACCCACGCCTGGCGAAGGTAGAGGCTTCGTACCAGGTGATACTTTCCACGCCATCGATCACGATGTCGACATTGGCAACATTGGTCGCGGCATAGAAATGTCCGCTCTGCTTGCGGCATTGCGAGCAATGACAATAGACGACGCCACGCAACGCTCCGTTCGTTCTGAAGCGGACGGCTCCACACAGACACGATCCCTGGTGACCACCACTCACGTCGATCCTCCTTGAAAGAAAAGTGCCTGGCATCGCCTTCAGGATTCCAGCTTTGCGGCGCACGCACGCAAGCAAATGCGACATGTACTGGCGTGGAGAATGGAGCCGCGGACCTGGCGCATCCGGCTTGGTGCGTTCGGCGTGCAGGCGATCTGCGAGTTTCCGGAAAAGCGCATCGAGTTTTCAAGGGCGGCGTTTGCTGACCCCAGACTCGCCGGCCTGCGCTGGGAACGCGGGCACTGAACCAACCAAAAGAAAAGCGCCGGATTTCTCCAGCGCTTTTTCCGTCAGCCGTTCAGGCCGAAATCGAGCTTAACCGTTCGCAACCTGCTTGTGCTGCACCGGGTGGCTCTTCTTGAGCAGGTCTGACACCAGGAACGCCAGTTCGATCGCCTGGTCGGCGTTGAGGCGCGGGTCGCAATGGGTGTGGTAGCGGTCCTGCAACTCCTCGGCGGTGATGGCGCGCGCGCCACCGGTGCATTCGGTGACGTTCTTACCGGTCATCTCGACATGGATGCCGCCCGGATGCGTGCCTTCGGCGCGGTGCACTTCGAAGAAGGTCTGAACCTCCTTCAGGATGCGGTCGAACGGCCGCGTCTTGTAGCCGGCGGCCTCGATCGTGTTGCCGTGCATCGGGTCCGACGACCACACCACGGAGCGGCCTTCCTTCTGCACCGCGCGAACCAGCTTCGGCAGATGGTCGGCGACCTTGTCGGAGCCGAAACGTGCAATCAGCGTCAGCCGGCCGGGTTCATTTTCGGGGTTGAGCAAGTCGATCAGCTCCAGCAAGCCGTCCGGCGTCAGCGACGGACCGCATTTCAGGCCGAGCGGGTTCTTGATGCCGCGGCAATATTCGACATGCGCATGGTCCGGCTGGCGGGTGCGGTCGCCGATCCAGATCATATGGCCCGAGGTAGCGTACCAGTCGCCGGAGGTCGAATCGACACGCGTCAGCGCCTCCTCGTAGCCGAGCAGCAGCGCCTCATGGCTGGTATAGAAATCGGTCTCGCGCAGCGCGTAGTTGGTTTCCGAAGTGATGCCGACGGCCTTCATGAAGTCCATCGTCTCGGTGATGCGGTTGGCGAGCGACTCGTATTTCTCGCCCTGCGGGCTGTCGGACACGAAGCCGAGCATCCAGCGGTGCACATTCTCCAGGCTGGCATAGCCGCCTTGCGCGAAGGCGCGCAGAAGGTTGAGCGTCGCCGCCGACTGGCGGTACGCCATCTCCTGGCGAGCGGGATCCGGAATGCGCGACTTCGGGTCGAATTCGATGCCGTTGATGATGTCGCCGCGATAGCTGGGCAACGTCACCTCGCCCTTGGTCTCGTTGTCGGACGAGCGCGGCTTGGCGAACTGGCCGGCAACGCGGCCGACCTTGACCACCGGC
>NZ_RZPB01000928.1:0-2061 GCF_003998535.1 Mesorhizobium sp. M7A.F.Ca.AU.002.02.1.1
TTCTTGTGGAGGAGGATCCCATGAACAGACGTGAATTCCTGCTGTCGTCCGCGGCTTTCGGCGCCATGATGGTTGCCGCGCCTTCTGTGTTTGCGCAGGACAAGCTCACTATCCTTGGCTCGGTGCCCAGTCTCGGCTTTCCGTTCTTCGTGCACATGCTGAACGAGATCAAGGCGGAAGCCGCCACGCAAGGCGTCAATCTGACCGAAAGCGACGGCCAGAACTCGGCCACCAAGCAGACCGCCGACATCGAGGCCGCCCTGGTGCAGAAGGTCAACGCCATCGTCATCTCGCCGCTCGACGTCAACGCCCTGGCGCCGGCCATCGAGGAAGCGGTCAAGGCCGGCGTTCCCGTGGTGACGATCGACCGCCGCGTAGACGGCGTCGAGGGCATCCTCGCCCATGTCGGCGCCGACAATGTGAAGGGCGGCGAGGCGGAAGCCAACGCCGTGGTGGCGGCGTTTCCCAACGGTGCCAAGCTGTTCCATCTGCAGGGCCAGCCCGGCGCCGGCCCGGCGATCGACCGCAACAAGGGCGTGCACAATGTGCTCGATCCTCTGAAGGACAAGTATCAGATCGTCTTCGAGCAGACCGCCAACTTCGCCCGCGCCGAGGCGCTGTCGGTGACCGAGGCTGGCCTTGCCGCCAACGGCAAACCCGACGCCATCGTCTGCGCCAATGACGACATGGCGCTGGGCGCCATGGAGGCTTGTGCCGCGCGCAACTTCACCGACGTCAAGATCTACGGCTTCGATGCACTGCCCGAAGCGCTGGTCGCCGTGCGCGACGGCAAGCTTGCGGGCACCGTCGAGCAATTCCCCGGCGAGCAGTCGCGCACTGCGGTGCGCATCGCGGTGGCCTTTGCCAAGGACAAGACCGAGCCGAAGGAGAAGCTGGTGCTGCTGACGCCAATCGTCATCGGCAAGGACAATCTCGACAAGGCAGAGCGGATTGGCGAGACGAAGTAGGGGTTTGGCGGGGATCGGCCGATTGGCAAAGCCGGCGGGACAGCGCCCCCCTCTGTCCTGCCGGACATCTCCCCCTCAAGGGGGAGATCGACTGTTCCTCCTGCTTTCGCCAGTTCCCAAATGTTGAAAGAAAAGGTGTCGCCGGTGACACAGCCAATCTCCCCCCTTGAGGGGGAGATGTCCGGCAGGACAGAGGGGGGCGTTCAAGCGCTGACAGGCGACATCAACTGCATGGAAGGAGCCACCCTTGCCGCCAGCCGCTGAAGCCGCCTCGCCCGAACCCATCCTGCTTGCCGTCGAAGGCATCACCAAGCATTTCGCCGGCGTGACGGCGCTCAGCGATGTCTCGCTCGATATCCGCCCCGGCGAGATCCTCGGCCTGCTGGGCGAAAACGGCGCCGGCAAATCGACGCTCTTGAAAATCCTGTCGGGTGTGATGCCGCCATCGGGCGGCCGCATCACTTTCGACGGTGCCGATTATCATCCCTCCAGCCCGCAGGATGCCAAGCGGCTTGGCATCGTCACCATCTATCAGGAACTGAGCCTGATCCCGACGCTGACCGTGGCGGAGAACATTTTCATCGGCCGCGCGCCGATCGGCCCGCTCGGGCTGGTGAGTTGGCGCAAGATGGAGGAAGATTCCCGCACGATCATCGCCCGCGTCGGTCTCTCCATAGACCCGATGACGCCGGTCTCGGCATTGTCCGTGGCCGAGCAGCAACTGGTCGAGATTGCTCGGGCGCTGTCGCTGGAAAGCCGGCTGATCATCATGGATGAGCCGACCTCGGCGCTGACCGAGACCGAGGTGCAGCGGCTGCTGTCGATCATGGACCGGCTGCGCAAGGACAGGGTCGCCATTATGTTCGTCACCCACCGGCTGGAGGAAGCGTCCGCCATATGCGATCGCATGACGGTGCTGCGCGACGGCAGGCTTGCCGGCCACCTTAACCGTGAAGGCGGGCCGATCGCGCTGCCCAAAATCATCGAGAAGATGGTCGGCCGCGCGGCGTCCGAGCTCTACGCCCGGCCGGCGCAACGCGCGGTGGCCGGCGATGTCGTGCTGTCGGTGCGCGGCCTGCGCACTGTGCGCGAC
>NZ_RZPB01000929.1:0-2043 GCF_003998535.1 Mesorhizobium sp. M7A.F.Ca.AU.002.02.1.1
GATTGGGAATGGACCGCAAGCCGATGTTTGAGGAGGGTGTTGCGACGCGCTTTGGCGGCCGTGCATTCCCTGAGGAAGCGCAGCGACCAGCTGTAGAGATGCGGGTCGGCGGAAAGTTTGAAGCGAAGCGCCTGGTCTTTCAGGAACAGCGACTTCAGCAGGATTTTTGGCGCGGCTGGTGATGACCAGACGAAGGAGTGACCGGGCGCGATCATGCCTGCATTTGCCCAGCTCGCGCCCTCGGCCACCTGCGGTGCCTGCTCGAGAACAGTGACCGCGTGGCCGTCCTTTTGCAACTGATAAGTGGTGGTGATCCCGACCACGCCGCCGCCCAAGATCAATACGCGCATTGCTGTCCCGAAGGGCTGTGTTCCTATTGTCGACAATTCAATAGGAAGACGCCGATCCCTGTCAACGGTGAATGGGTCGGCGACGGACAAGCGATCCGCGCAAGCGCAAAATTCAGGCGTTTACCGGTTCCCAGGATCTGCACAGAGCCCTTGACAGTTTCGGCAATATCGCCGTTTCTATTGTCGACAATTCTGATTGGCATCAGGGAGGGGACTGCGCCATGGACGCCCCGGTTAGCCGCGCCGACGACACGCTTGTCCTCGACAAGGAACACATTCCCTTCAAGACCGATGACGGTATCGGCACGCGCGCCAATCTCGGCCTGCTCGTGCTGCGGACCGACCAGACCATCGAGGATGAATTCCGGTATGCGCTGCCCGCGCGCGACATCGCGCTGTACGAGGCGCGGCTCTACAGCGATGTCGAGATCACACCGGAAAACCTGATGAAAATGTCGGCGGTAATCCCGGCAACGGTGGGACTCTTGCCCGACGTCAAGTTCGATGTGATCGGCTTTGCCTGCACGTCGGGAGCGCTGGTCATCGGCGAGGATAAGGTTGCCGAGCGCGTTCACGAGGTGCTGCCTGGTGTGCAGGTGACCAATCCGGTGACCGCGGCACGCGCCGCGCTGAAGGCCCTGGGGGTCTCGAGGATCGCGCTGCTCACCCCTTACTTGGCGAAAATCAATCATTCGCTGCGGGCATCGCTGATGGCGCGGGGGATGGATATTCCGGTCATGGGCTCCTTCAACGAGGCGGACGACAATGTCGTTGCACGCATCACGCCGGCATCGGTCAAGCAGGCCATCTTGGAAATCGGTGCGTCGAGCGACTGTGATGCGGTGTTCGTTTCCTGCACCAGCATGCGCGTTGCCCGCATCATCGAGGAGGTCGAGAAGGAGTTGGGGAAACCGGTCACCTCCAGCAACCATGCACTTGCCTGGCATATGCTGCGGCTTGGCGGCATTGGCGAGCAGATTGCCGGAAAAGGCGAGCTGTTTCGCCGCTCGCTAGGCTAGCATCTTCAGCGCCGGATTTGCGGTGTGCAGCTCAGATCCCGCCGTACCAGTCATAGCCATTGTCTTCCCAATAGCCGCCCCTGCCACCGCCGACATCGGCAAAGCCGTCGACCAGTTCGATCTTGTAGAGATATTTCGGCATCTTGTAGCCGAGCTGGCGCTCGACGCGAACCCGCAGCGGCGCGCCGTTCTCGACCGGCAGCGGCTTGCCGTTCAGGCCGTAGGCGAGGATCGTCTGCGGGTGACGGGCATCGATGAGGTCGATGGTGCCGTAATATTTGATGTCGCCCGACAGGCTGCGGTCGATCGTGTCGAGGCAATGGAACATGACATAGCGCGCCTGCGGTTTGACCACCGCCTGGTCCAGCACCAGCGACAGCGGCGTGCCGGTCCATTTGGCTATGCAGCTCCAGCCTTCGACGCAGTCATGGCGGGTGATCTGGGTGCGGCTTGGCATGTTCTGGAGCTGCTCGCGGCTGAGCGACAGCGGCTTTTCGACAAGACCCGTCACTTCCAGACGCCAGTCGGCGAAATTGTTGGCGAGCAGGCCCTTGTAGACGTCGTCATCGGGAGCGGTGACGCCGTTCGGCCGCTGCGGCTGGCGGATATCGGCCTCGGTGAATTCCGGCGCCAGCGCACCGCGTCCGGCGAGCAGGCGTTGCGCCCGGTATGTC
>NZ_RZPB01000092.1:0-12629 GCF_003998535.1 Mesorhizobium sp. M7A.F.Ca.AU.002.02.1.1
TGTGGCCACGGCTCACGAGCAGTCCGTGACCAGCTTCCTGATGAACATCATCCCGTCAACGATTGCCAGTGCCTTCGCGGAAGGCGACATCCTGCAAGTCTTGTTCCTCTCGGTCCTGTTCCTCTCGATCCTGTTCGGCGCGGTCTGCCGCTACAACGGCCGCTCGCTCTTCTCTCTCGTCCGATACATCAAGGACGAGCTGCTGCTCGCAATGTCCTCCTCAGAGGCCGCGCTGGCCTCGCTCATGGAGAAGATGGAAAAGGCCGGCGCCACGCATTCGGTCGTGGGTCTCATTCCATTCAATCTGGACGGCACGAATATGATGCTCGCCGCCCTTTTCATCGCCCAAGCGACGAAAACTGATCTCCCGATCGGCTGCCGGATCCTCATGCTGTTTGTCGCATTGTTCCCTTCGAACGGAACAACCCGCATTACCGGTGCAGGCCTCGTCACAATGGCTGCAACGCTCTTTCTTGTTCCGGCCGCACCGGTCACCTCCGTGGGGCTTATTCTTGGCGTCGATCAGCTTATGTCCGAATGCCACGCGCTGACGGTTTTTCTCCGCAGCGTAGCGGCAACGCTGGCTGTCACCCGGTCCGGGGCGAGCGGGATAAACGACGATTCGGGGAGCGCCTCACTAGCGGACCGTTCAGCGCTCTGGCGGTGGACGGTCAAGTCGCCCGGCGTGGTGAACACAATTCCCCGTGCGAACGACGCTCAGCTATTGGGGTGGACCCGATGGCGCAAAGCCGTATTTGAGAAACCGCCAGATCGCACCGGCACCTGTGCGCCTGTAGCAACTGCGGGGCACGATCAAAACTGACCCATTTTACACCAAAAAGGCGGCCGTTGCTGCCACGCCGTCCATGGATTGGAGACTCATGTCTAAGCCGACTGCCATCACTGTCGCAGCTCTTCTTTTACTCCTCGCCTTGCTGGCGAGCCAATATAGCGCGAACCTGCACCGGCAGGCGTGGTCGACCGACAGGCAAAAGTGGAGCGGCGCATTCGACAACGATCTCCTTCGCCAATCGCCGGCAACCCGCAAGGCGATGCCGTTCTGGTCATATTCAATGACTACCACAACTGTCCGCATTGCAGACTGGCTGATATCAACTACCAAAAAGCCTTCAAGCATGAGCCCAATCTGAAGCTTGTGATCAAACAGTTCCCGGTCCTGGGACCGGATTCCCAATTCCCAGCCTTCGCCGCACTCGCCTCGAGAAAACAGGGAAAGTTCGACGAATTCCACCGCGCCCTTATGATTTCCCCCAGTTGAAGGGTCACTCTCAAGATCGCAGCGCGTGTAGGCCTTGACGTTGAGCAGCTCAAGCGGGAATGCAAGATCCGGCCATCGCAGATGAAATGCGCGCGTCCGCGCACTCGCGAAAGGTCTGCACTTAGACGGTACGCCCGCGTTGGTGGTCGGCGATATAGTGGTCGCCGACCTTGTGGACATGGCCAGCTTGCAACGCTTGCATCGCCGATGCGCGCTCAAAGCGTGCTGGCTCTCGTGCGGGGCAGCATCTGTAGACCGGCCACGCTGTTGTTGCCGGAGCGTGCCGTTTGTGGCAGCTGGCTTTGCTGTCGCTCCTCGTAATCTTGTTGCGGTCATCCAGCTGCCGTGGGCGCCAACAACAATCCTGAGCGCCCGCGCCTGAAGTCGCTGGCCGGGTGCTCGTGAACCGAGCCCGCTTTTCTTCGGCAAGCTCAGGCGGTCTTGGCCCTGCGGCATCGCCCCCTGGCGCGGGGCAGCCTTCGGCTGCTGACGGTCGCCGGCCTGTCGGCCGGCGTCTTTCTATTGTGGCCTTCCCCCTGGCGCAGGGTGGGCAGCACTCCCTTCTAGGCCCGCCGCGGCGTCCCGCAACCCTTCGCTTGTCGCTTTCGGGTCCTCCACTCCGTTCCGGTCCTGCTGATGCAGTCCGCCTCCGACGGCGGGCCTTTCCGGTCGCTTTTGCCGCCCACCCCGCTTCCGGGGAGGGCGCGCGATTGTAGAGCGGAGGACATCACGATGCGTGCAAACAACAAACGTTGCGGCAGCCGACAGGCTGGCGCAGACAGCGGCGGGCGCACCGGCGCCAGCCTTTATCAGGAAATCACCGACCGCATCATTGCCGAACTGGAGCGCGGCACCGTGCCATGGGTCAAGCCGTGGGGCAGGGCAAGGACAGGCCTCGGCCTGCCGCGGAATGCGGCCACCCAGCGCCGATATTCCGGCATCAATATCCTGATCCTGTGGGGCGCGGTCATCGAGCGCGGTTTCCCCAGCCAGAACTGGCTCACCTTCCGGCAGGCGCTTTCGCTTGGCGGCAATGTCAGGAAGGGCGAGCACGGCACCACCATCGTTCACGCTGACCGCTTTGTTCCCAAGAACGAAAAGCAACGCGCCGACACCGATGGCGACGAACCGCAGGCGGTGCCCTTCCTGAAGCGCTTCACCGTCTTCAATGTCGCGCAGTGCGATAATCTGCCCGAACATCTTTACGCCGCCGGCGAGCCTCTGCCTGAGCGCGAGATGGTCCCGCAGGCCGAGGCGCTCATTCATGCAACCGGCGCTGATTTTCGCGTCGGCGGCGAGCGCGCCTTCTACATGCCCGGCAGCGACACCATACAGGTGCCGCCGCAGCCGGCTTTCTTCCACCAGATCGACTATTACCGGACCTGCTTTCACGAGCTTGGCCACTGGACCGGCCACCCGAGGCGACTCGCGCGCGACCTGTCCGGCTCCTTCGGGTCCAACACCTATGCGCGCGAGGAACTGGTCGCCGAAATCGCATCAGCCTTCATCTGCAGCAGTCTCGGCATCGAGCCGACCGTGCGCCATGCCGACTACATCGGCTCATGGCTGACGGTTTTGCGCGAGGACAACCGCGCCATCTTCCGCGCCGCAAGCCATGCCTCGAAAGCCGCCGATTTCCTGCTTGGCCGCAATGTCGATGTCGAAGGCGAGGCACATGCCGAAACCGCCTATGGGAGCGCGCAATCCTCACACGCGACCGCCTTGCGCCTCTGATGACGCAAAGCCGCGCGCAACCAACTCGACAGTTCTTTTGAGGTTGCCCTAACGCCGATGGCCGGCGTTGGCGTCGATCGTTCATCGGACCGAGGTTCGCAAAAAAAGAGGGCGGCATTGATGCCGCCCTCTCGTTGCGAAAGCTGCCAGAGCTGGATTAGAAATCCATGCCGCCCATGCCGCCCATGCCGCCGCCGCCCATGCCGCCAGGCATGCCGCCGCCAGCCGACTCCTTCTTCGGAGCCTCCGCGATCATGGCTTCGGTGGTGACCAGCAGGCCGGCGACCGAGGCCGCGTCCTGGAGAGCGGTGCGAACGACCTTGACCGGATCGACGATACCCATGGCGATCATGTCGCCATAGTCGCCGGTCTGGGCGTTGTAGCCGAAGGTCGCGCCCTTGTTCTCAAGGATCTTGCCGGCAACGATCGATGCTTCCGCACCGGCGTTGGCCGCGATCTGGCGGGCCGGAGCCTGCAGCGCACGACGCACGATGTTGATGCCGGCGGCCTGGTCGGCATTGACGCCGGTGGCCTTGATGTTGGCCGAAGCGCGCAGCAGCGCGACGCCACCACCAGCAACGATGCCTTCTTCCACGGCCGCGCGGGTCGCGTTGAGGGCGTCATCGACGCGGTCCTTCTTTTCCTTGACTTCGACTTCCGTCGCACCGCCGACGCGGATCACCGCAACGCCGCCGGCGAGCTTCGCCAGACGTTCCTGCAGCTTCTCCTTGTCGTAGTCCGAAGTGGTCTCTTCGATCTGCTGCTTGATCTGGGCAACGCGGCCCTGGATCTCGGCCTTCTTGCCGGCGCCGTCGACGATGGTGGTGTTCTCCTTGGAGATCGACACCTTCTTGGCGCGGCCGAGCATGTTGAGGCCGACGTTCTCGAGCTTGATGCCGAGGTCTTCCGAGATGACCTGGCCACCGGTGAGGATGGCGATGTCTTCCAGCATGGCCTTGCGGCGATCACCGAAGCCCGGCGCCTTGACGGCAGCGATCTTCAGGCCGCCACGCAGCTTGTTGACGACCAGCGTGGCCAGAGCCTCGCCTTCGACGTCTTCCGAGATGATGAGCAGCGGCTTCGAGGTCTGCACGACGGCTTCGAGAACCGGCAGCATGGCCTGGAGGTTGGACAGCTTCTTCTCGTGCAGGAGGATGTAGACGTCCTCGAGCTCGGCAACCATCTTGTCGGCGTTGGTGACGAAGTAGGGCGAGAGATAGCCGCGGTCGAACTGCATGCCTTCGACGACTTCGAGTTCGGTCTCGGCGGTCTTGGCTTCTTCAACCGTGATGACGCCTTCGTTGCCGACCTTCTGCATCGCTTCCGCGATCATCTTGCCGACCGACTCGTCGCCATTGGCCGAGATCGTGCCGACCTGGGCAACTTCCTCGGAGGTCTTGATCTTCTTGGCAGCCTTGCCGAGCGCCGAGACGACTTCGGTCACGGCCAGATCGATGCCGCGCTTCAGGTCCATCGGGTTCATGCCGGCGGCAACGGCCTTGTGGCCTTCCTGGACGATCGACTGCGCCAGAACGGTCGCGGTCGTGGTGCCGTCGCCAGCGATGTCGTTGGTCTTCGAAGCAACTTCGCGGACCATCTGCGCGCCCATGTTTTCGAACTTGTCCTCAAGCTCGATTTCCTTGGCGACGGTGACGCCGTCCTTGGTGATGCGCGGGGCGCCGAACGACTTGTCGATGACGACGTTGCGGCCCTTGGGGCCGAGCGTGACCTTCACCGCGTCGGCGAGGATGTTGACGCCGCGCAGCATGCGCTCGCGGGCATCACGGGAGAATTTTACGTCTTTGGCAGCCATTTTTAGCTCCTGGCAGGGGCTTTGATCGAGCCCGGGAATTCAGTTGACGGAAAGGCCTGATATGAGCCGATGATGCCCATGATGTCGGATTCCTTCATGATCAGAAGGTCTTCGCCATTGAGCTTGACTTCCGTGCCCGACCACTTGCTGAACAGGATGCGGTCGCCGGCCTTGACGTCCAGCGGGACCAGCTTGCCAGCTTCGTCACGAGCGCCGAAGCCGACAGCGATGATCTCGCCTTCCTGCGGCTTTTCCTTTGCCGTGTCGGGGATGATGATCCCGCCAGCGGTCTTGGATTCGGATTCGACCCGGCGAACGACCACGCGGTCATGAAGCGGGCGGAACTTCGACTTTGCCATTTTCGGATTTTTCCCTGGTGCGCTGTTGAGGGGTTTTTGTTAGCACTCGCGATGGACGAGTGCTAACGCGATAGTGAGGTAGGCTGTAAGCGGGCACTCGTCAAGACGGACGAGGGCAGGCGAGGAGCTCTGGCCCCCTCCCCGGTGGAACCCAACGCATACGCGGCATCCGCGTTGATGGCTGCGAGCCCCACATTTCCATTGAATTCGGCGTCATGACGCCAACTTGCTCGCGCCGCTTCCAAGTCGTCAGTCGTGCTGCCGTCAGCACGAACATAGGGCTGCGCTTCACTTCCCGTCGAAGCCGCGGCAAGCAGCGTCGCCGTCAGCACGCTCCTTTGCAGATGCTTGCCAAAGGTGGACAGTGAGCGCACCTGCGCCGGGCTGTTGGTGCGAACGTAAGACGTCATTGACAACTCCTTTTTGCAAGTCGAGCCCCTTCTCCACCTTCGGCCGCCGTCGACGCGAAGAAGTCCGCATCGCGTTGAAGACGAGCTGCGAAAAAGAGAAAGATGTGTTTGATGGCTGCGGCCCCAACGGTGCCTTCAGATTTGAGATCACTTCCGCCGCGAGCGGCTGAAGCTCCTCGCAACGTCAAATCGAATCTGCTGCCAAGCCTCCAGGAAAGGAGAGCATTGCTCATCTCGCGCTTGTGCATGCAGTCAACCTTCGATCCGTGTTGCCACATCAAGAGCAAATGCCGTGCCAAAGCTCACTGGGAAGTGAACGCATGGCTCTCCCTGAAAACCTCACAAATCCAGCATGGTCAATTGTGCGGAACCCGACATGCGTCTTCTGCCACTGTCAGCTTTCGGACAGGCATGACGCGTTTCGCGCCGACCACCGGTCGATCGGTTTTGGGGCCGGTCTGTTCGCCTCATAAGAGCGCGTTACATTGCGTAGCGGTTTCCCGAGCGCCGCCACATGACACTGGACCTGCAGGTAGCACCGGCTTCTCATCCAGCCTTACTTTGGCCCCCTCGCGTATCAAATTCCCGCTGGCGAGCCCTGCTTTCATAGATCGCACCATGCCGGATGTCTGCTCTGGCGCCCGACCCGCTGGCACGATCTCGATCCGGCATAAGGGCGCAGCATCTTTGCAGGCCGTTTCATCCCGGCGTCCTGCTTGGCTGACAGACCGCACTTGGCGAGCGGTCTCCATGCTCTCTCCAAGGACCATCCCTGCGGCTGGCTTGTCGACCTATGGGCGGGTCCGGCCGCCCGAAACCCTCGCGCCATCAGCTTTTTTCCCCGCCGCCTGCGGCGGCTTCCTCGCGCCGCTTCGCTCACAAAAAAGCTGCCCGCTCGGGTCCTTCACTGTCGCTGCGGCCCTGTCGGATTCAGGCGGTCCTGACGCGCCCATTACGGTGCGCCATCGCAGGGGATGGTCCCCGGCGAAACCACAAAAGGAGACTTCGAAATGACCGCGATCGGTTACGTCAACAAGCAGGAAAACGGCGCCTACAAGGGCCAGTTCAAGACGCTCAGCGTCCGCGCCGACATCGATATCGTCCCCAACCAGGCCAAGAGCGCCGATAACCATCACGACTTCCGGGTGCTTACGCAAGGGGTCGAAGTCGGCGCTGGCTGGATCCGCACCGGCGAGACTTCCGGCAAGGATTATGTGAGCCTGTCGATTGCAGCGCCGGAGTTCGGACCGCGCAAGCTCTACGCCAATCTCGGCCGAGCCGCCGGCCAGGACGATCACGACACCTACGCCATCATCTGGAACCCGGCCGACTGACCGGCCGAGATAAGAGCCTCGCGCCGCAGCCCCGGCGCGGGGCTCATTCCCAGGAGTTCCACCCAAACCCCGTCCGCCCTAAAGGGCGGCGAAAACTCTCCCCCGACTCTTCGCCCGTCCCCGAGACGATCTCCCTCGCCCATCCTCGCCCTCGCTTGTCCGAAGCGAAACGAGGATCATCATGGACGACGAAAACGAACGCGCGGCCCGCGCGAAAAAGGGCAGCCCGTTTCTCAGCACAGCCCAAGCCGCCTTCTATATCGGGCTCTCCCAGCGCACGCTCGAAAAGATGCGGCTCAAGGGCGGCGGCCCGAAATTCCGCAAGCACGGCCGCTATGTCCGCTATCACATCGACGAACTCGACCATTGGTCGAAAGGACACCCGCAGCACTCCATCGCCGGCGATGGCAAGGCCGGTTCCGGCCAGGGCGGCACGGGAGGCCGTTCATGAGGCGGCGCCCTTCCATCCATCTGATCGGCAGCCGCCTGAGGCGTGTTCGAGCCCGTAAGACGGTCGCCTTGGCCGCGGCCGGTCTCGGTCTTTTGGGCTTCACGGCGCTGGGAAAGCCCGCCCCTTGGCTGGTCTGGAACGCCTCGGCCAGCGCGCCGATCGGCCTTTACCGCATCGCTGCGGGAGCGCTGGCGCGTGGCGATCTCGTGCTCGTGCGCCCGCCTGAATACGCGGCGTATCTCGCCGCCGAGCGCAGCTATCTGCCTCGCAATGTGCCGCTGGCAAAACGTCTTGCAGCGCTGCCGGACGATAATGTCTGCGCCTTCAATGACGCCATCATCATCGGCGGCGACATCGTCGCGCGCCGGCTCAAAATCGACGCCGAAGGCCGACCTTTGCCATGGTGGAACGGCTGCCGAGCGCTCGGGGATAACGAGGTTTTCCTGCTCGGCAGCGACAAAAACCGCTCCTTCGACAGCCGCTATTTCGGGCCTGTTCCCACTCAAAATGTCATCGGGAGGCTCGTACCACTATGGACCGAGTGACCCTCCTCTTGTTGGGCATGATCGCCATTGCGCCATGCGCCTGTTCCGCCTCGACCGGCGCTGAGCCGGTCGCCATCTCCCAAAGTCCGCAGCTGCGAAAGTGGCAGACGTTGGTATCGGAAGCAAGCCGGCGCTTCCATATTCCCCAAGCCTGGATCTATGCCGTCATGGCTGCCGAAAGCGGCGGCAAGACAATGCGCGGCGGCCGCCCCATCACCTCCCCCGCTGGCGCCATGGGCCTCATGCAGGTGATGCCCGGCACCTATGAAGAGATGCGGGTCGAACACGGCCTTGGGCCTAACCCCCACGATCCGCGCGACAATATCCTGGCCGGCACGGCCTATCTCAGTGCCATGTATGACCGCTTCGGATTTCCTGGCCTGTTTGGCGCCTACAATGCCGGTCCCGAGCGCTACGACGAGCATTTGAAGCGTGGCAAACCGCTGCCAGAAGAGACCGTCGAGTACCTCGACCAACTCAAGGCGGCCGGAGTTTCGGCGGCCGACATCGAGGCGTTCGAAAGCCAATCTGTCGCTCCAAAGGCGCAAATCGCTCCTCTCGGACGGTCGCTGTTCTTCATTCATGACGGTGTTCACTCAGGCGTGCGAAACGGCGATCTCTTCGTGCCGCTCGGCAAGGACGGCGCGCAGCCGAAGGAGCCGGTGCGTTAGCCATGGCGGACGGGGGCGCGTCTGGCGGGGCTGGGCGCGGAAGGCAAGATAAAGGTACCGCCTCCAGGAGGCGGTTAAATCTTTGTCTGCACATCGTTTTTCCGGGAGGCTGCCGCCGGTGCCAAGAGGGTTTGACGTGTAAGTGTCTGATTTTGCTTGATATGTCTGGGAGGCTCGCATTAAGGATGACGAGTTCAGGCCGAAGCTCGGCAAAATCGGGTCGCGCGGCTCGAAGGCCGGCAAACGCTATGCCGGCCAGGTTCGTGCGGCGATCAACCGGGCTGGCGGCCGGCCGCAACGCGGTGGTCGCTTCACAGGAAGCCGGACAGGGCGCGGCGGGGCGGCCGCCGCACTGCTGAAATCGCGCGACCGGTATGCCGCCTTCCGCCAGCGCCGGGTGATCGTCAAGGCGCGGGTCGTCAAGCTCGCCGGCAAGGGCGCGGACGGGGCGCGTGCCCATCTACGCTATCTTCAGCGCGACGGGGTCACCCGCGAAGGTGAACCTGGCGAGCTCTACGGCGCCGACAGCGGCCGCGTCGACGGCAAGGCGTTCATCGATCGCGCGGACGGCGACCGCCATCAGTTCCGCTTCATCGTCGCTGCCGAAGACGGCATCGAGTACGACGACCTCAAGGCGCTGACGCGGCGGCTCATGGCGCAGATGCAGGAAGACCTCGGCACGAAGCTCGACTGGGTCGCGGTCGATCATTTCAACACCGGCCACCCGCACAGCCACATCATCGTCCGTGGCAGGGACGACCGTGGCGAGAACCTGGTCATCGCGCGCGAATATATCTCATCTGGCATCCGCGAGCGGGCGGCCGAGCTGGTCAGCCTCGATCTCGGTCCGCGAACCGACCGCGAGATTGAGCTTCGCCTGCGCCGGGAAATGGAGCAGGAACGCTTCACCAGCATCGACCGTCGGCTGCTCAGCATGCGTGATGATGACGGCCTGGTCTCGCCGGGCGGTCCCGACGCCATTCGCCAGACGCTGCACCAGGGACGGCTGCGCAAGCTCGAGCGGATGGGTCTGGCCGCGGAGGTCGGCGCTGGCTCCTGGCGCCTCGACGATGAGCTCGAAGCCACGCTGCGCCGCACCGGCGAACGCGGCGACATCATCAAGACCATGCACCGCGAACTGACCGGCAAGGGGCTTGCCCGCAGGGCCGCCGACTGGGTGATCCACGATCGATCCGGCGAGCCCGTCCAGTCTCTCGTCGGTCGCGTTGTCGCGCGTGGACTGGCCGACGAGATCAATGACCGCCATTACATGATCGTCGACGCCGTCGACGGTAAGAGCCATTGGATCAACATCGGTAGAGGCGAGGCGATGGAAACGATGCCTAATGGCTGCATCGTGCGTGTCGCGCCAAGGAACACCGAGCCGAGGCAGGTCGATCGTACCATCGCCGAAATCGCCGCCGCGCATGGCGGCCGTTACGACGTCGATATGCACCTGAAGCATGACCCATCCGCCACCGAGAGCTTTGCGCGAACGCATGTGCGGCGGCTGGAGGCGATCCGCCGCGCGACCGGCGGCGTTGAGCGAGAGCCGAACGGCACCTGGCTCATCGCGCCGGACCATCTCGATCGCGTCGCGAATTATGAGGGCCAGCGGGCCAGGGCCGAGCCTGTCGTTGCCGACAAGCTCTCCTCAATGGCGCTGGAGCGACAGGTCAGCTTCAACGGCGCCACCTGGCTCGACCGGGAGCTGGTTGCCGATAGACCCGAGCCTTTGCACGGATCCGGCTTCGGCCGCGACGTGAGAGAGGCGCAAGCTCGCCGGCGGCAGTGGCTGATCGCGCAAGGCCTCGCGCATAAAGAACAGGATGGGATCGTCTATCGAGCCAACATGCTTTCGATCCTGCGCCAGCGAGAACTGAACCGTGTTGCTGGCCAACTGTCGGAGGAACTTGGCCTGCCCTATGCCGAAGCGCGATTCGGAGGACGAGTAGAGGGTACGCTCCGCCGCTCCGTCGAGCTTGCCAGCGGAAAATATGCCGTCGTTGAAAAGTCGCGCGAGTTCACGCTGGTGCCATGGCGGCCGGTGCTTGAGCGCCATGTGGGCAAGGAGGTCTCCGGTGTCGTGAGTGGGGAGGGGATTTCATGGACCGTCGGCCGGCAAAGGAGCGGACCTGGTGTTTCGTGAGATGGTGTACAGCTTTTTAGCCAGCGGCGCGGGCAGCCATGCGAGCCCGCGTAGACCTTATGGCCGCACGCCCGCAATCGGTCGCATGGACCTGCCAGGCGGGGCGGCTTTGGAGCGTTCGGACCCGACACGCTGCGTGAGTGGCCAGACTTCGAGCGCTCGAAGATGCGGACTGTTGTCTGCTGGCCGGCGTTATTCCGGCTGGCCTATGACCGCGGCGCAACAGTTCACCGCTGAAGTTGCCACGGGCGAACATCGACAAGAGAAAAAACACCATTGCGCGTTACAAATCGCCGTTGAAAGCGTTTAGGTTGCATGCGCTTCGCCAAGTAAACGGATACCCCAGAAGAGAGCCATGACCACGGCCCGCCATATCGTGACGCTGCTTAAAAGCCACATTGCCGGCGACGAGGATCGTTTCCTCTCTATCGCGATGCAGCTTGCTGCGCATGAGGCACGTCAAGGCCATGGCAAGCTTGCTCAGGAGCTCAAGGATCTGGTCGACGCAGCCAAGAGCAGGGACGCCCGGATTGCCAAGAGCAGTCGGCCGGTTCCCCTTTTTCAGCCAAAGGGCGAACTCGCAGGCCTCCTGCATGTGCGCTATCCGGACCTGCGACTGACGGACATGATTTTGCCGGACAGTCTGCGCTCGCGCCTGCACCGCGTGCTGGGAGAGCAGCGCCAACAAGCAAGCTTGCGCGAGCACGGGCTTGTTCCCCGTCGCAAACTGCTTCTGGTCGGCCCGCCAGGATCAGGCAAGACGATGACCGCATCGGCATTGGCCGGGGAGCTTCATCTGCCCCTTTTCATGATCGTCCTCGATGGTTTGATCACCAAGTTCATGGGAGAGACTGCCGGAAAGCTGCGGCTTGTTTTTGATGCAATGCAGGCGACGCGGGGCGTCTACTTCTTTGACGAATTCGATGCCATCGGCGCGCGTCGAGGCGAACGCCAGGATGTTGGCGAGATTCGGCGCGTGCTGAATTCGTTTCTGCAGTTTCTCGAGCAAGACGACAGCCACAGCCTGATTATTGCGGCAACAAATCATCCCGAGCTGCTCGACAGAGCTTTGTTCCGCCGTTTCGACGATGTCATCGAATACGCCGTGCCCGATCGGCCGATTATCGAGGCGCTGCTTCGGGCTCGACTCGACCGCTTCGACACCAGAGGGCTTGCCTGGAACGAGGCGATCTCTCAGGCAGAGAGACTGTCGCAGGCCGAGATCACCCGCGCGGCCGACGACGCTGCAAAAACCATCATATTGCGGGGGGGGAAGCGGATCACCTCGGAAGCGCTCATCGACGCTCTGAAGGAACGCCGGCAGGCTTCGCTGTCTGAGTAGCGACAGCACAGATCATAATGGCAGACGATTTTCCGCGCGACCGCGCCCATATCCACCTTCGCAACAACGGCATTCGGGAAGCCTATCGGCGGCCCAACCAACTTATACATGCACCGCCGCTGCCGGCGCGTGATCGGGCGTCGCATGCTGCGGCCTTGACGCAATCCATCGAACAAGCGGTCGAAAGTGCACGCCAGCAGATTGCGGCGCGTGACCCCCAGCTGTCGGTCGGCACGCCTGGCTTTTACCTCGAGATCGATCTGCCCATGTCCGGACGGGCGGCCCTCGACCAGTTGGCCGATCGTCGCCAGCACATGGAGCTGGTCGCCGTCCATGAGCCAACTCAACCCGGTGCTCCCATCACAGCGTCGGTGTTCCTGCCGCAAAGCGCGCAAGCCTATTATTTGCGGAAAGTCGAGGCGTATCGAGACGTTGACACTGACCGCGGCAGACCGCGCAACGAGCCGCTCGTCTCCCGCATGGAGACAGTCAGGCTGGCGACTGCACGATCGTTGTTTACCGACCACGACGACCTCTTCCCC
>NZ_RZPB01000930.1:0-2040 GCF_003998535.1 Mesorhizobium sp. M7A.F.Ca.AU.002.02.1.1
GTCGAAGCCACACTGAGGCTGCAACCGGACCTCTCGCTTGGCTACCTTGCCCACCTTCCCTTCGCAGACCCATCTTCCTTCGAACACTTCCTCTCCGGCTTCAGAAAGGCCGGCTTTTTATAGGATCCAGCCGGTCCGACAACTCATCGCCGCAGTTGCGTGCATGTGAGCAGTAAGAAGGACGACGGCAATGATAGTCGACAGGACAACCTCCCATACTGTTGGAACCTGACATACGGGGTCATTGCTGGATCAGGCCCGTCGTCCAGCAACGCAGTCATGTTACCTTTGGCAGACCGTCCGCTTTCGGGCGAAGGTAAAGTTTGCCGAACTCCGAGATCAGGCGCATTGCTGCCGCCAGCCGGCAACCGCTGCGAGGGTGAGGAAGGACAATGGGATTGTGCCTGGCGCCAGGTCGCTCGCATCGAGAAGAAAGACCCGCCATGTGGAAGCTGCCGGACCCGATCACCACGGTCGGGCGTCACGGCATCCTGTTCGGGACCGCCATACTCCCATGAGTGTCAGCGACGGCTGGTTTCGACCTTCGGCAACAATATCTGGTTCGTCCTCGTGCATGTAAAACTGGAAAGAAACGCGCAGTCGCGACGTTCTCTACATTGCGGTACTTGACATGGACTCGATATCGCTCGCGCAGTATCCTCTCGGCTTGACGCGTGTCCACGGTGCCCGGAATGTCAGGCGCACGCGTGAGTTCACCAAGTGGGTTCTCTCGCTACCCGGCAGTGAGGCAGCCTCGCCTGGTCCGCTCGGATTGCTACCAATACCAGCTGTGTTTTGGGCATGCGTTTGAGGGCAAGTCTTCAGAGCCTCGCCGGACAGGTGGAAATGAGCTCGGTGCGATCAGGATAGACAATTGTGCTCGAACTTGACATAGCCGACGTCTTCGCGGCCCGCCATGCACTCGACGGCGATGGCCATCCCGGCTCCAACCTTGAAGCTGTTATCTGGCACTAACCATGGTCCGCCCCAGCCCAGTCCGAAGGAATGGCCATAGATTGGGTAGCCGCAAAAAATTCCGCGGCCGTCAAGAACATCGAGGACTGCCTTGTACAGATCGCTTGCCGTTACGCCAAGGCGGCATGCGGCCACGCCTGCCTCAATTCCGGCAATGGCACCGTCGTAGATTTCATTCTGCCGCGCGGACCACTTTCCCCGACAACGACAGACCTTGAGAAGTCCCAGACCTAGCCCTCGACAGAAGGCGATGAGGGCCTGCCCCTCAGACCCCGTGAACATCATGCGAACACGACGCCAAAAGCTTCATTGCCCTCATCTCGCGGCAGATCCAATGCTCACGCAAGGAATCAGCCGTCGGCGGCCGCTCAAAATTTACCATTCTCATGAATAGTCCCAAATATTTAACACCTACCGATATCTTGGCGGCTATAGTCCGGGCCGCGCTGGTGGACTTGGAAATATCTCGGCATGTGCGGTTTTAGCGGCTATTTCGGCACTGTCCGGGATGGGAGGGCGCTCCTTGAAAGGATGACGGCTGCCATTGCGCATCGCGGCCCCGATGAGCAGGGGTTCTTCACCACAAAGGCGGCCGGCCTCGGCCATGCGCGGCTGTCCATCGTCGGTCTCGGGGACGGCCAGCAGCCGATGTCCGATGCGACGGGCGATCTGACGATCGCCTTCAACGGCGAGATCTTCAACTATGTGGAATTGCGCGAGCAGCTTCGCGCGAAAGGCCGCCATTTCCGGACAACCAGCGACACCGAAGTGATCCTGCATCTCTATGACGAGATGGGGGAGGATTGCGTCTCCGCGCTCAATGGCGATTTCGCCTTTGCGCTCTGGGACGGCCGCCGCCGCCGCATGGTTCTGACGCGCGACCGCATGGGGGTCCGGCCGCTCTTCTATACAAGGCAGGGCGAACGGCTTTACTTCGCCTCGGAGGTCAAGGCGCTCCTCCAGGCCCCGGGCGTCGCGGCCGAGATTGATCCGGTCGCACTCGACCAGATCTTCACGCTCTGGGCCCCGATCGCGCCGCGCACGCCCTTCCGCAACATCTACGAG
>NZ_RZPB01000931.1:0-2038 GCF_003998535.1 Mesorhizobium sp. M7A.F.Ca.AU.002.02.1.1
CTTCTGGGCGCCGCGATCGTCGTTCCGGGCGTCGTGATCGGCATTTCGACTCTGGTCGCGCTCGTCCAATTGTTCACCGTGGTCAATCCGTTCCTCGCCTCGATCTGGCCGGACGACCAGCCGCCGCGGCTGGCGCTCGGCTACGGTTCGATCATCGCGGCGCACGGGCTGTTCTCGATGGCGCTGGTGACGATGATCGTCGGCACGCGGCTCGGCAGCCTCGACCGCAATCTGGTCGAGGCGTCGAGCGATCTCTACGCGACGCCGTTGACGACGTTCCGCTCGATCGTGCTGCCGCAGGTCATGCCGGCGGTCGTTGCCGGCTTCCTGCTCGCCTTCACCTTCTCCTTCGACGATTTCATCATCGCCTTCTTCGTCGCCGGCGCGCAGACGACGCTGCCGATCTATGTCTTCGCGTCGATCCGGCGCGGCGTGACGCCGGAGATCAACGCCATCGCGACGATCGTGCTCGTCGCTTCCGTGCTGCTCGTGGTGCTTGCCCAATGGCAGTTGCGCCAGCGCAAGCCGTCGAACTGAAAGCCGCATCATGATCCTCAAAGACCGCATCGCCGTGGTGACAGGCGCCGGCTCCGGCATCGGGCGCGCCGGCGCCATGATCATGGGCAGGGAAGGCGCGGTGGTCGTCATCGCCGACAGGGATCAGGCCGCCGGCGAAGCAACGGCTTCGGACATCCGCGCGGTCGGTGGCCAAGCCGAGGCGATCACGACCGATGTCGCTGATGATGCGGCGGTCGAACAGCTCATTGCCGGCACGCTCGACAGGCATGGGCGCATCGACATCCTGCACAATCACGCCGGCATCCAGATCGGCGGCACGCTGACCGAAGTGGAGGTCGGCGGCATGGATGCCTCGTGGCGGGTCAATGTGCGGGCGCAGTTCCTGGCGGCGAGACAGGTCATGCCCTCGATGATCGCGCAGGGCGGCGGGGTCATCCTCAACACCGCCTCCAATTCGGGCGTGTTCTACGACCGCGAGATGATCGCCTACGCAACCTCCAAACATGCGGTGGTGGCGATGACACGGCAGATGTCGCTCGACTATGCCCGTCACAATGTCCGCATTAACGCGCTCTGTCCGGGCTGGGTCGACACGCCGTTCAACGAACCGTTCATCGCCCAGATGGGCGGACGCGGGGCGATCGAAACCTAT
Source organism: Mesorhizobium sp. M7A.F.Ca.AU.002.02.1.1 (assembly GCF_003998535.1). NCBI lineage: Bacteria > Pseudomonadati > Pseudomonadota > Alphaproteobacteria > Hyphomicrobiales > Phyllobacteriaceae > Mesorhizobium > Mesorhizobium sp. M7A.F.Ca.AU.002.02.1.1. Next base: position 1,172 of record NZ_RZPB01000931.1, read on the forward strand.
GTCCGCACCAAGATCCCGATGGGCCGCTGGGCCAGCGCCGATGAGATCGCCGAAGCGATCCTGTTCCTTGTCTCCGACCGTTCATCCTTCATGACCGGCCAGGCGCTGGTAATCGACGGCGGTGAAAGTATCGGCTGAGCCTTTTGCTTTCGCTATCAACTCCCCTGTTTTCAAAGCTTGTCCGATATACCACGCAAAGACTTTCACCCATGCCGCTGCTTGCCCGCAGGACTATAGTCCTGCCGGCATGGGACTTCAGTGCCATGGCCGTCCAAGAGCGTGAATTTGTGTTTGATATCAGTCGGTTAAGTTTCTGGCCGGGTGCCAGATCGCGTATTGAGACAGCATTTGTCTAAAGTTTACTCTGCACTATTAGCAATTCCTCATAGGACGGTCGCTTAGCGGTCGGGCCAGGGCGACGATTCCCGAGGAGATTACCATGACAAACCGGAAAACTCTGCTGGCGGCGCTTGCCGCATTGGCGCTCCTGGCATCTCCGGCGCTCGCCGGCAATGGGCACGGCGGTGGCGGTGGCAATGCCGGAGGCAACGGGCACGGCAACGGCGGTAGCAATGGCAACGGCGGCGGCAATGGCAAGAGCGGCGCTTCGCACGGCAAGTCGTCGTCGGCCCCCGGCCAGGTGGCCAAAGCGGACGACACCACGGTCGACAAGACCACCAAGGTCTCGTCCGTGCCCAAAGGCAAGAACATCCACGCCAAGCTTGGCCGGGTGAGCTCGCTGAAGCGCAACATCAATGCCTATATGAACTCGAAGAGCAAGAAATTCGCCGCCCTTCAGGCATTCGTGACGCAGTCCGCCAAAGCCAAGGTCGCTCAGGCCGCCGCCGACGCAGCACAGGCTAAGCT
>NZ_RZPB01000932.1:0-2036 GCF_003998535.1 Mesorhizobium sp. M7A.F.Ca.AU.002.02.1.1
AGCAGTTAACTGTGTTGCACCAGGCTTCATCGAATCGGCAATGACCGACAAGCTCAACGACAAGCAGAAAGAGGCGATCATGGCGGCGATCCCGACGCGGCGCATGGGCACCAGCGTCGAAGTCGCGTCCGCCGTCGCTTATCTCGCCTCCAACGAAGCCGCCTACGTCACCGGCCAGACCATCCACGTAAATGGCGGCATGGCTATGCTTTGAACGATGTTCTGCAGCAACGCCGGCGGGTTGTGTAAAGAGACCATTTTGGCTTGGACCTCAGCTATTTTTCGTGTAATGCGGCCCGCAACCCGGCGGTTCGGGCAAAAATCGGTCCGTAGTCGTTGCGTTTCCGGCAGGACCATCTTTCAGCTTGATTAGCGGCATTCTGCCCGCTAACGAAGACAGACAAACAAAAGACGAGGATGCCCAAATGAGTGACACCGCAGAGCGCGTCAAGAAGATCGTCATCGAGCACCTTGGCGTCGATGCCGACAAAGTGACGGAGCAGGCGAGCTTCATCGATGATCTGGGCGCCGACAGCCTCGACACGGTCGAACTCGTCATGGCGTTCGAAGAAGAATTCGGCGTCGAGATCCCCGACGACGCGGCCGAGACCATCCTGACCGTCGGCGATGCCGTGAAGTACATCGACAAGGCTTCGGCCTGACGCTTTCTGCAGTCATCACCGGGGAGGACCTGCGATGAGGCGTGTCGTCGTCACGGGCCTTGGCTTGCTGTCGCCGTTCGGCATGGGCTTCGAGCACAGCTGGAAGGAGCTTCTGACCGGCCGCAGCGCTGCCAAGCGCATCACCGAGTTCGAGGTGGAGGACCTTGCTTGCAAGATCGCCCACGTCATTCCGCGTGGTGACGGCAGCAATGCCACCTTCAATCCCGAGGCCGTGCTCGAGCCGAAGGAATTGCGCAAGATCGGCGACTTCATCCTGTACGGGATTGCCGCCGCCGACGAGGCGCTGAAGGATTCCGGCTGGGAACCCAAGACGCATGAAGAGCAATGCGCCACCGGCGTCCTGATCGGCTCCGGCATCGGCGGCATCGAGGGCATCGCCGAGAACGCGATGATCCTCAAGGAACGCGGCCCGCGCCGCATCAGCCCCTTCTTCATCCCGGGCCAGATCATCAATCTCGTCTCCGGGCAGGTTTCGATCCGGCACGGGCTGAAAGGCCCGAACCATGCCGTCGTCACGGCCTGTTCGACCGGCGCGCACGCCATTGGCGATGCTGCCCGGCTGATCATGTGGGGCGATGCCGACGTGATGGTCGCCGGTGGCGCCGAAGCGCCGGTGACGCGGCTGTCGATCGCCGGGTTCGCCGCATGCCGGGCACTGTCGACGGAACGCAATGATTCGCCGCAAACGGCGTCGCGCCCCTATGATCGCGACCGCGACGGCTTCGTCATGGGCGAGGGCGCCGGCGTTGTCGTGCTCGAGGAGCTCGAACATGCCAAAGCACGCGGCGCCAAGATCTATGCCGAGGTGACGGGTTATGGTCTCACCGGCGACGCGCATCACATCACGGCGCCCGCCGAGGATGGCGATGGTGCCTTCCGTTGCATGACGGCGGCACTCAACCGGGCCAAGCTTACGCCTGCCGACGTCGACTACATCAACGCGCACGGCACCTCGACCATGGCCGACACGATCGAGCTCGGCGCTGTCGAGCGGCTTGTCGGCAATGCCGCATCGAAGATCTCGATGTCGTCGACCAAGTCGTCGATCGGCCATCTGCTTGGGGCGGCCGGTGCCGCCGAAGCGATCTTCTCGATCCTTGCCATCAGGGACAATGTCGCGCCGCCGACCATCAACCTCGACAACCCCGAACGCGAAACCGCGATCGACCTGGTGCCGAACAAGCCGCGCGCCCGCCAGATCGACGTGGCGCTGTCCAATTCGTTCGGCTTTGGCGGGACCAATGCGTCGCTGGTCTTCCAGCGCTACAATGGCTGATCGTCCGGCTGCCGGGCGACGCTTTGGCGTGCCGTCAATTTTGCCATATTCGCCTCTACTCTGCCGCTGGGGATTCG
>NZ_RZPB01000933.1:0-2030 GCF_003998535.1 Mesorhizobium sp. M7A.F.Ca.AU.002.02.1.1
GCATGTCGAGATGAAGGACGGCAGGGTCGAGAAGATCACCGCCGACCGGATGATCTCGGCCGTCGGCGTGCAAGGCAACATCGAGGGCCTCGGGCTTGAGGCGCTCGGCGTGAAGACGGATCGCGGCTGCGTCGTCATCGATGGTTACGGCAAGACCAATGTGCCGGGCATCTATGCCATCGGCGATGTCGCCGGCCCGCCGATGCTCGCCCACAAGGCCGAACATGAGGGTGTCGTGTGCATCGAGAAGATCGCTGATTTTCCTGGCGTACATGCCACCGACAAGCTGAAGATTCCGGGCTGCACCTACTGCAATCCGCAGGTCGCCTCGGTTGGCCTGACCGAAGCCAAGGCCAAGGCAGAGGGCTGGGATATCCGGGTCGGGCGCTTCCAGTTCGCCGCCAATGGCAAGGCGATCGCGCTCGGTGAGGATCAGGGCTTCATCAAGACCATCTTCGACAAGAAGACCGGTCAATTGCTCGGCGCCCACATGGTCGGCGCCGAAGTGACCGAACTGATCCAGGGCTTCGTCGTGGCGATGAACCTGGAGACGACCGAGGAAGAGCTGATGCACACCATCTTCCCGCACCCGACGCTGTCGGAGATGATGAAGGAAAGCGTGCTCGACGCCTATGGCCGCGCGCTCAACGCGTGATAGATTGAAAGCGCTGCTACAGATGGAACCCGGCGGCAAGGTACATCGTTTGCGGATGCACTTTCATCCATCACACAAGGAGAAGGCATATGCACCTGAATGGCGTCGGCTGGATAGCAGCCATCATCATCGGCGGCCTGGCAGGCTGGTTCGCCGAAATGTTCATGAAGAGCAACACCGGCATCTTCATGAACATCGTTATGGGCATCGTCGGCGCGATCGTGCTGAACGCCATTCTGCAGGCTCTCAATTTTGGCCCGTTCGGCGTCGGCTGGATTGCCTATCTGATCACCGGCTTTATCGGCGCCTGCCTACTGATCTGGGCAGGACGCCTGGTGCGCCGCTGACATCACTGAAGAGCTGCCATGCGAAAAAGGCTGTTGCGGCATGCGCCGCAGCGGCCTTTTTCTTTGCGCCGAAAAGTCCTAGATGACGTTATCACAACGAACGCCTGACTGGCGCTCGCCAATGAACCAGGTTTCCCGATGGTCACTGTCCTCGATACGATCGCCAACGCACCGCGCCTGCGGCATCCCGAAAAGGCGCACAAGCCTGATCAGGATGTCCTGCGCAAGCCCGACTGGATACGCGTCAAGGCGCCGATGTCGAAGGGCTATGCCGAAACGCGCGAAATCGTGAAGTCGCACAAGCTGGTGACGGTCTGCGAAGAGGCCGGCTGCCCCAACATCGGCGAGTGCTGGGAAAAGAAGCACGCCACCTTCATGATCATGGGCGAGATCTGCACCCGCGCCTGCGCTTTCTGCAACGTCGCCACGGGCATTCCAACCGCTCTTGACCCGGATGAACCGGCCCGCGTCGCGCATGCGGTCAAGCAGATGGGCCTTACCCATGTCGTCATCACCTCGGTCGACCGCGACGATCTCGCCGATGGCGGTGCGCAGCATTTCGCCGAGGTCATCCGCGCCATCCGGGCGGCGACGCCGCTGACGACGATCGAAATCCTGACGCCCGACTTCCTGCGCAAGGACGGCGCGCTGGAGATCGTCGTGGCGGCCAAACCCGACGTCTTCAACCACAATCTCGAAACCGTTCCGTCGAACTATCTGACGGTTCGTCCGGGCGCCCGCTATTTCCATTCGATCCGGCTGTTGCAGCGGGTCAAGGAGCTTGATCCGTCGATCTTCACCAAGTCCGGCATCATGGTGGGGCTGGGCGAAGAACGGAATGAAATCCTGCAGTTGATGGACGATCTGCGTTCGGCCAATGTCGACTTCATGACCATAGGCCAGTATCTGCAGCCGTCGAAGAAGCACCACCCGGTGATCCGCTTTGTTACGCCGGAGGAGTTCAAATCCTTTGAGACGATCGGCCGGACCAAGGGTTTCCTGCTGGTGGCGTCCAGCCCGCTGACGCG
>NZ_RZPB01000934.1:0-2024 GCF_003998535.1 Mesorhizobium sp. M7A.F.Ca.AU.002.02.1.1
CACCAGGTGCGCTGGCCTTCCAGGAAACCGCGCGTGCCGTCGATCGGGTCGACGACGAAGGTGCGGCGTGCCGAAAGCCGGACCGGATCGTCAACTGTCTCTTCCGACAGCCAGCCATAATCCGGCCGCGCCGCCAGCAATGTTTCGCGCAGATAGGCGTCGGCCGCGTGGTCGGCCTCGCTGACCGGTGATGTGCCGCCCTTCATCCAGACTTGCGGGCTGTTGCCGAAGTAGCGCATGGCGATCACCCCCGCCTCGCGGGCGGCATCGCGCAGCAGCGGCAAGTCTTCGGTGGCTCCGGCAGTGGTCAGGTCATGCTCCGGCAAGGGTCATGCCTTCGATCAGGAGCGTCGGCGCCGCGGTGCCGAAATTGCGGTCGAGGTCATCGGCCGGCACCATGTTGAGGAACATCGTCTTCAGGTTCGAGGCGATGGTGACCTCGGCGACGGGATAGGCCAGTTCGCCATTCTCGATCCAGAAACCGGAAGCGCCGCGGCTGTATTCGCCGGTGACCATGTCGACGCCCTGGCCGAACACCTCGGTGACGTAGAAGCCGGTCTTGAGCGATTTGATCAGCTCTTCCGGCGACCGCTCGCCGGGTTCGATGGCGAGATTGGTGGAGGATGGCGTAACGGAGGAGCCGCTGCGTGCGCCGCGGCCGTTGGTGACGAGGCCCAGCTCCCTTGCAGCCGAGGTCGACAGGAACCAGTGGTTGAGCACGCCCTTCTCGACCATCAACAGCTTTTCGCCCTCGACGCCTTCGCCGTCGAACGGACGCGAGGCCTGGCCACGTCGCCGGAGCGGCTCGTCGGTGACGGTGATGGCGGAGGCGGCCACCTGCTTGCCCATCATGTCGCGCAGGAACGAGGTCTTGCGCGCGACCGAGGCGCCGTTGATGGCGCCGGCGAGATGGCCGGCGATGCCGCGCGCGACGCGTGGGTCGAACACCACGTCGACCGGCCCGGTCGCCGCCTTGCGCGCGCCGATGCGGCGCACGGCGCGCTCGCCGGCCTTGCGGCCGATGTCCTCGGGCGCATCGAGATCTGCAAAATGCTGGCGCGAGGAGAATTCATAGTCGCGCTCCATGCCGGTGCCCTCGCCGGCGATAACGCTGGCCGAGCGCGAAAAACGCGAGCCGACATAGTGGCCGAGGAAGCCGTGCGAGGTGGCCAGCACCAGGCCGCCCAGCCCGGCACCGGCGCTGGCGCCGGCCGAATTGGTCACGCCCTTGACGGCAAGCGCTGCCGCTTCCGCCGCCAATGCGGCTTCCTTCAACTGGTCTGCCGACACTTCGGTGGCGTCGAACAGGTCGAGATCGCGCGTCTGTTTGGCGAGCAATGCCGGATCGGCCAGCCCTTGATAGGGATCCTGCGGCGACACTTTCGCCATCGCCACGGCGCGCTCGGCCAGCGTTTTCGGGTCGGACGCCGCTGTCGCCGAGACACTCGCCACGCGGCCGCCGACGAAAACGCGCAGCGCCACATCCTCGCTTTCGGAAGCTTCGGTAGCCTCGACCTTGCCGAGACGCACCGACACACCGGTCGAGCGGCCGCGCACGGCCACCGCGTCGGCGGCATCGGCGCCGGCCTTTTTGGCAGCCTCGACCAGGGCCGCGACGCGGTCGGTCAATTTTGCTGCGTCTGATATGTCGGTCATGCCTGAAATCCTGCTGGTGCGGCCGGTGTGCGGCCGTTGCCCACCCATCTATTGTTCCGGTCCGGCTTGTGCAATGGCATAGGCTTCAATCAAAATGCAGGGCGGACGGTTCAAACCGCGAACCCTGTGACGCAAAATCGGTTCGCAGCCTGCACGGAGCATTTCGATGACGCCTTTCCATCTCGCCTTCCCGGTCCGTGATCTCGATGAAACCCGCGTTTTCTATGGCGAGGTGCTGGGCTGCGCGATCGGCCGCTCGTCAGCGACCTGGGTCGACTTCGACCTCTACGGTCACCAGATGTCGGCGCATCTGCGGCCGCAGGCCGCACAGGCCCCCAGCGACGGCAAGGTCGACGGCATTGTCGTGC
>NZ_RZPB01000935.1:0-2022 GCF_003998535.1 Mesorhizobium sp. M7A.F.Ca.AU.002.02.1.1
ATACGTCGAGGCCGATGCGCAGCGGATCCGGCCTTGCCAGGCCGCGGTCGACCAGCGAGCGCACGACGCTGTTCGACGAGGTCGAGATGTCCCTGACGATGCCAGAGCAATCGTAGATGCGGGCAACCTCGAAGGTCTCGAGACGCTGCGTGTGACGCGACTGGACCTGGACGGTGAATTCGCCGTTGCGCGCAATGTCGACGACGCGGCCGGCGACCAGGCGGATGCGGCCGGATTGCACGGCCTCGGTGACACGGGCGTAGACCTCGGGCGCCATGCGATGGCGGTGGATGTCCCACCAGGCCTTGGTGTGCTCGACGAAGCGGCGTTTGGCGGAAGCCGGCCAGTTCTGCCAGATCTTCTGGTTGAACGGCCGCAGCCCGTCGACGACGTCACGCCAGTCGATGCCGGCCTTCTGGTTTTCCTTGATCAGGTCGCGGAACCAGCCGACGAAATAGGAGAGCTGCGTGCCGAGCGGAATGTCGGCGACGTCGAGCTTGATCGGATTGCCCTTGCGATGCGGCGAGGGCAGCAGGCCGCGCCTGGACACAGCTATGATGTCGCCGCGATGGCCGCGTTGCTCCAGCGCCAGGAAAGCATCGACCATGCTGAGGCCGGTGCCCAGCACCATGACGCCGGCGCCGGGCGGAAGTGCTGTGTCGGCTTCCGATCCCATCCTGATGGCATGGCCTTGCGCCGGCTCCTCGTCGTGGCCGGTGGCCAGCACGGCGAGATGCGCAACGACGCTGGTGCCGTTGGCCAGCGCCACTTCGACGCCGGAGGCGGTGGGCGTGATCGAGAGGCTTTCCTCGCGGATCAGCCGAAGCCGACCGCTCTGCTTTTCCCGCGCTTCCAGATCGACCAGCAACTCGCCGAGATAGCGGGCATAGATGCTGCGTGGCGCATAGAAGGGCGCCTCCTCAGCCGTTGCCAGGCCGCGTTCCTGAAGCCAGCGCCAGAAATTGCCGGGATCGTCGGCATAGGCGCTCATGCCGGCGGCGCTGACATTCAGTACATGCGCCGACAGCAGCGTCGAATAGGCGATGCCCTGGCCGAAATGCGGGCGCCTTTCGATCAGCGTGACGCGCAGGTCGGGATTGGGCGACTTCAGGAGATGCGCGGCCAGCACGACGCCGCTGGCGCCGCCACCGACAATGATGATGGAGTTGGCGCGCCCGGTCATAGGCATGCCTTCGCTCTGCGCAGCGCCAGTGTCAGGCCTGGACCTTCACCGCGACCGGCAGATCGCCGATGCCGACCGACAGGTCGTCGAGAGAGATATCGCGCATTTCGGCGAGGCTGCGCTGATCGAGCACCTCGGCGATCGCCTGCCGGACCTCGAGCATCAGATGTCGGACTTGGCATCTCGCCTCGTTGCAATCTTCACAGCGCTGGTACTGGGTGCGGCTGGCGCAGGGGATCGGCGCCAGCGGACCGTCGAGGACGCGCACCACATGGCCGACCTTGATCTCGTCGGCGGGGCGCGCCAGGCGATAGCCGCCATCCTTGCCCTTGCGGCTCTGGACGAAGCCGGCATTGCGCAACTCGCCCAGGATGGCGTCGAGAAATTTCTTCGGGATGTTGTTGCCGGTGGCGACGTCGTTGACGAAGGCGAGCTGCCCGGCCGGCAATCGCGCGAGGTGGACAAGCGCCTTGAGGCCGTACTTACCTTTTTTGGTGAGCATGAGATCAAATTTTCTCTGGCATGCGACGGCATGGAACCATCGGTTGCAAAACGCCTGGCGTGCGTTGCCGCCGCGTCCAAGCCCGCATGACACATAAATTCTAGTGACATGATGTACAAGCCGAGAACTTCTGATTTTGCTTCGTTTTCAAGCCGCGCGGGCCATTTTGACTAGCCTTTGTGCCCACAGGGACACAAAAGCGCACGAGTTTGGGGGCGCGATCATCGCGATATGGTGACTGCTCATCGTCGCCTCCAATCTCAATGTCGCTAAGATTACTATACTTACCCTCGAACACGCGGAATGGGTTGTCAAATCGGCGGTTATTTTATGCATG
>NZ_RZPB01000936.1:0-2021 GCF_003998535.1 Mesorhizobium sp. M7A.F.Ca.AU.002.02.1.1
CTTTATGCCGGCGAGGTGACTCGTCACGGCGCCCTTGCTGCCGGCAGCGGTGAATTGCTGGCCGTGCTCGCCGGCGTCATCGCCGGTCTGGACACGTGAAAGCGTTTTCCCCGGCGAGATGAATTCATCTCGCCCTAAAGGTTCCAAAGTCGGCGGCTTTGGTCTAGACCTGTGACAAACTCACGATATGTGAAGGACCGACATGGCCGCGGAAGACGGAAAGAAACAGCTTTTGCATCTGGTGTTCGGTGGCGAACTGAAGAAGCTTGGCGGCACCGAATTCCGCGATCTCGACGGGCTCGACATCGTCGGCATCTATCCCGACTATCAATCCGCGCACACGGCGTGGAAAGCCAAGGCGCAAGCCAGCGTGGACAACGCTCACATGCGTTACTTCGTCGTTCATCTGCACCGGCTGCTGGACCCCGACAACAAGGCTGCCGGTTGACTTCGATGGAGCATGACCTGGCGAAAGGGCCAGCAAGCGATGCCGCGCCCACGGGCAGGGGACGCAGCCGCACGACCAAGGCCTTCTGGCGCAAGATTCGCCAACCGCTTGCGCAGTCGCGATTCGTCAAGAACGCCATCGCCAGCCTGTTCGCCCAGTTCGTCCGCTTCGTGCGCCTCACCAATCGCGTCGTCGAGGGATCGGCACGGTTTTCGGGCGGTGCCTATACCGAGTTCGAGCCTGGCATCATCGCCTTGTGGCACGGCCAGCATCTGCTGACGCCTGCCTATTATCCCAAGCGCAAGCCGCTGGTCGCCATGGTTTCGCGCAGCGCCGATGCCGAGCTCAACGCCTTGATGCTGGAAAAATTCGGCATCGAGGCTGTGCGCGGCTCGGGCGGGCGGGAAAATGCCAGGCACCTCGACAAGGGTGGAGCGAAAGCGCTTATCGCCCTGAAAAAGTCGCTCGCCGTCGGCAAGAACGTCGCCATGATCGCAGATATTCCGCACGGCACGCCGCGAGACGCAGGACTTGGTATCGTTCTCCTGGCTCGCCTCTCGGGCCGGCCGCTTGTGCCCGTCGCCATCACCACCAGCCGCCGCAAGGTGCTGGAGAAGAGCTGGGACAAGACCACCATTAACCTGCCGTTCGGCCGTTCGTCGATCGTCATTGGCCAGCCGATCTTCGTGGCGGCCGGCGCCGATGACGCCGAAATGGAGCGCAAGCGCCAGGAAGTGACGACAGCGCTCAATGCCGCGACCGCCGAGGCTTACCGTCTCGTGGATGCTCCGCGATGAGCGGCCGCTGGGCACGGGCCATGCTGTCGGCTTACCGATTCGCGGGTGCGGCAGCCTATCCGCTGGTCGGGCCCTACGTTGCCTGGCGCACCTCGCGCGGCAAGGAAGACCGCTACCGCCGCCGCGAGCGCTATGGCGTCGCCGGCCGCGCGCGCCCCGACGGGCCGGTGATCTGGATCCATGCCGCGAGCGTCGGCGAGACCATAGCCGTCGTGCCGCTGGTCGAAAGCATTCTCGACTATGGCGTCAACATCGTGCTGACGACCGGCACGGTGACCTCTGCGCAGGTCGCCGACGAGCGGCTCGGTGACCGCATCATCCATCAATATGTACCGCTCGACCTCAAGCCGGCGGTCAGCCGGTTCCTCGATCACTGGCAGCCGGATCTGGCAATCATCGCCGAATCCGAGATCTGGCCGATGACCATCCTCGAGCTTGGCGCGCGACGCGTGCCGCAGGTGCTGGTCAATGGCAGGCTGTCCGACCGCTCGTTCAAATCGTGGAAGAAACGCGCCAACATCGCCGAGGCGCTGTTCGAGAACCTGGCTCACGTCGTGGCGCAGTCGGATGTCGATGGCGAGCGGTTTCTCGCGCTCGGCGCGCGGCCGGTGACGGTGTCGGGCAACCTCAAGGTGGACACGTCGCCGCCTCCGGTCGACGAACGGGCGCTGGCGACACTGCGGCGGCAGATAGGCACGCGCCCGACCTGGGCGGCGATCTCGACCCATGACGGCGAGGAAGTGGTCGCGGCTGAAGTCCACGCGACGCTGCACAAG
>NZ_RZPB01000937.1:0-2018 GCF_003998535.1 Mesorhizobium sp. M7A.F.Ca.AU.002.02.1.1
GGCTCAGCGTGACCGGGGATAGGGGCGGTGGTGACGACACCACCAACGAAATGGTCGCTATCGAAGCCGTAATCGGTGAAAGCTCCTCTTTGATCGGCTGGACCGCCCAGCGCCTTGCCCTTTACGATCGCTTCAATGTCAACCTCCTGGCCGTCAGCCGTCGTGGGGAGCGCCTCGACCGCAGGCTGGCCGCAGTCGAGCTGAGGCTCGGGGACGTTGTCGTCTTGCGGGGCAGTGCAGCGAGAATGCCCGAGATACTTCGTGAACTCGGCTGCTTACCGCTGGCAGAAAGGGCTATCCTTCTTGGCAGCGTCCGCAAGGGTATCGTGCCGGTAGTGGTCCTTGCTCTCGCCATGGTGGCGACGGCGTTTGGGCTGCTGCCAGTCTCCGTCGCTTTTTTCGCGGCCGCGGTCGCGATTGTGCTTTTCAAGGTCATTCCGCTCCGCGATGTTTACCAATCGCTCGATGGGCCTATCCTCGTCATGCTCGCCGTTCTCATTCCAGTGAGCGATTCACTACGCAGTACAGGAGCTACGGGAGTAGTTGCCGGCGAGCTTGCCAGACTGGGGACCCTCCTTCCGGCGTCCGGCGCACTGACGCTCATCCTTGTCGCCGCCATGGCCGTTACGCCATTCCTCAACAATGCCGCCACCGTCCTTGTCATGGCGCCTATCGCCGCCGAATTTGCTAGTGATCTGGGCTACAGGCCCGAACCGTTCTTGATGGCTGTCGCCATTGGCGCCGGCTGTGATTTTCTCACCCCGATCGGACACCAGTGCAACACGCTTGTCATGGGGCCGGGTGGCTACCGCTTCAGCGACTATCCGCGTCTGGGACTGCCCCTGTCTTTCCTCGTAGTCATTGTTGCTGTGCCGATGCTTATGATCGTCTGGCCAATGAACTGACATCCGATATTCGGATGTCTTCTTGGAAATCCCACACGACACCACATTCGTGAATGAGGTCGCCGCGCAAGCCTGACGCGGGCTGGCCAACCTGCGGTCAGTGTCGCCAGCAGTTCCCCTCTCGTCCCGCCCGCGGCAACAGAAACTGTGTTCCGGCCGCTCTATCGGGGCAAAGGGAAAGCCAGCAAACGAACCTTAGGCCATGGACTATACACCGCAGCGAGATTGTCAGGGGCTTGGCGGAGTATTGACGTCGTTTCTCACCTAGGAAAAGCCGGTTCACCTTCGTGATGACGACAGGCCGATAACTCTTTCTTCGAGAATACGAGGCCCTTTCGGGCTGCGATCAGCATCACAAGTCGTGTGTTGCTCAGCGGCAGGGCCCTGGTGAACTGCAAGTCGTCGCGACGACCATTCGATCTTGGTGCTACCTGAGATACCAGCGTTGCACATCGCGCAGGAAGGACGAGGGCGGCTGTTAGCCGCCCAGTCATTTCATCTCACACGTTGCGACGACCTCTGGCGCTTTCCAGGTCATCACCTGTGTAGACTTCATCCGTTGGATCGAAGCCGGTCCAACCGCCTGCTTCGTATTCGGTTCGCCGATGGGCTATGTCGACGGAATTATATTGCTTCAGTATCTGTTCCGCGTCGGGGACAAGGTCGTCTTCGACCCTGGCTATAACCATTGTTCCCCCGCGCCGAACGCCTTCGGCATAAACATGTGCGTCGCTTTCCGGCACACCGGACTCTGTCATCGCGCCGATGATGCCGCCAGCTGCGCCACCGACCACGGCACCGCCGACAGCGCCGACCGCAGTCGCCGCCAGCCAGCCCGCGGCAACCACGGGGCCGAGACCAGGTATGGCCATCAGGCCAAGGCCGGTGAGCAGGCCGCCGGCCCCGCCGACTACGGCGCCGACACCAGCCCCTGCTGCCGCATCCTCGCCAGCCTCCGACGCTTCGCCCGTAAGCCGGCCGCCCGAATTACCCGCCACGATGCTAATATCGTCGTGCGGAACGCCCGTGGCTTCAAGCTCGCCCACAGCGTCGCTTGCTTGATCATAATTGTCGAAGAGGCCTGTTACGGTTTTCATCTGATTTGTCCTTGGT
>NZ_RZPB01000938.1:0-2017 GCF_003998535.1 Mesorhizobium sp. M7A.F.Ca.AU.002.02.1.1
CGGCAGTTCGATGCCGCCCTGCTTGGCGCGCTGGCGGATGCGCATCCAGCCTGACGCAAAGCACGAGATCGGATCGGGAAACCGCCGCGCCCAGCGATCCGCGAAGGCCGAAGGCGGGCCGACGACGATGGCGCCGGCAAAATCATCCTTGCCGCCGCTTTCGACGGTCGCCGGTTCGAGGGTGCCGAGATCGATGCCTTGGCTCTGGTAGTACTCACTGAGTTTGGCCAGCGCGCCATGGATGTAGAGTGGCCTGTCGTAGCCGGCGTCGCGCAACAGCCGCATCACCCGTTGCGCCTTGCCCAGCGCATAGGCGCCGACCAGATGCGAGCGTTCAGGGAACTGCGCGGCCGATTTCAGCAGGCGGGCGATTTCTTCGGTGTCCGGGGGATGGCGAAACACCGGCAGGCCGAACGTCGCTTCGGTGATGAACACATCGCACGGGATCGGCTCGAATGGCGCGCAGGTCGCGTCCCTCTGCCGCTTGTAGTCGCCGGAAGCGACGATGCGCGTGCCCTGATGCTCGACCGCTATCTGCGCCGAGCCCAGCACATGGCCGGCCGGATGGAAGCTGACGCTGACGCCATCGAGGGCAATCGTCTCACCCAGTTGTGCCGCTTGCGTCGTGCCAGCGAAACCCTCGCCGTAGCGCAGCCCCATAATGTCGAGCGTCTGCTGCGTCGCCAGCACCGAGCGGTGGCCGGAACGCGCGTGGTCGGAATGGCCATGCGTGATCAGTGCCCTGTTGACCGGCCGAACCGGGTCGATGAAGAAATCGCCCGGCGGGCAATAGAGGCCCTCGGGCCGGGGATGAAGCAGAACACTGGTGCGCATGGTCTCCAAGATAGGATATAATTCCGCGGCGGGAAGCCTGTTGTAAGTCACTGCTGACTCCCGCATAGAGCACCGCCGGCTCGATCCGCCGGCAGGACCCGCCGCCATGAAACCGCTTCAGGCCTCGTCAGGCGACTTGAACGCCGATCGCCGCGCCGACTATGCCGAGATGCTGCACGCGGATGGCGATCATGCGGCGGCGGCGGAATTGCTGCTCGGTGCGCTGGAAATAACGCCGCAATGGGCGATGGGCTGGTTTCGTCTCGGCGAGATGCAGCAGGCGGCGGGCGCGGCGGATCTGGCCGCACAGGCGTGGACGATGTCGTTGCAACTCGATCCATCGGATCGTCAAGGCGCTGCACTGAACCTGCAATTGATCGGCAAGGCGCCGGCGGTCGATGCGCTCCCCAGCGCCTTCGTCGAGACCTTGTTCGACCATTATGCCGAGAGCTTCGACGAGTCCCTGGTCGGCAGGCTGGGTTACCGCCTGCCTGGGATGCTCGACCAGGCCATTCGAGCGGCAAGGCCGGGCCGCTTCGCGCTGGCGCTCGATCTCGGCTGCGGCACAGGCCTGATGGGGCAGAGGCTGCGGCCGATCGCCGACCGGCTGGAGGGGTATGACATTTCGGCCAAAATGCTGAGAAAGGCGCGGGCCAAGGGCGTCTACGATTTCCTCGATAAGGCTGATCTGCGGGATTTTCCCTATGCCGGTCCGAAAGCCGATCTGGTGACGGTGGCCGATGTTTTCATCTATGTCGGTGCGCTGGGCGGCGTGGTGAAGACGATTGCCGGCTTGCTGGCCACGGATGGCCTGTTCGCGTTTTCCGTCGAGACGCTGGCTGGCGATGGCGATTTCGCGCTGCTGCCGTCACGCCGCTATGCGCATGCGCAACGCTATGTGCTCGACGTGCTGGCCGCCAACGGGCTTTCGGTCCTGTCACTGGAACCAACCGCGATCCGGCAGGATCGCGGGGAACACGTCAACGGGTTGGTCGTTGTGGCCAGGGCTCCGAACTCAGCTGAACAAAAGACCTGACGACAGCCGGTCGGCGGTGTCGGCAGCTTTTCGTCGGGTGCGATAGGAATTTTTTCTTGACGCCCTGCCCTCAGCTATGGTACATTTTCGCTCATGGTGCTGATTTGCGCCAGTGACCCGCCGCACAGGCGGGTTTTTCGTTTGATG
>NZ_RZPB01000939.1:0-2016 GCF_003998535.1 Mesorhizobium sp. M7A.F.Ca.AU.002.02.1.1
TGCCTTGGCGGCAGCGGCCAGCGTTTCGCCGACCTGCTGGGCGAGATCGCGGCCGAGGCCGTTCTGCCAGATGTCGGCTGCCTTGACCAATTCGCGGGTCACCGTCGGGCCGCTATCGAGCAGCTTCTTGCCCGAATCGGAATTGTAGAAGGCGGCGATGTCGGTCAGTTCCTTTTCGGAGAACACTTTCGCGTAGGCGAGTGCGGCTTCCTTCTCGAGGTCGGCACGGCGCGAGGCCAGCGCCAGAGCCTTCTCGTTGATGGTCTTGCCGATCAGTTCCTGCATGTCCGGGTTCTTCTGGATCAGCTGCGATTCGAGCGCCGCGGCTGCCTGCGGCAGGATGTTGTCGAACGGGTCGGTCGCGTGGATCGCAGCGACCGCCGCGCGGGCGGCCTTCAGGTGCGCTTCCGTGACATCCTGCGAAAACGCCGGCGACGAGAAGGCGAAAACGGCCGAGGCCGCCAGAAGGACGGAAAGGCTGCGAACCCGGTTATGCAACGTCATGATCGGTAGAACTCCCTGGTTTTCGGGCGGCATGGACGGTTTGGATACCGTCGCCGCCGGCGATGATGGCCGCTGAAGCCAGCCCGATGAAAAGACCATGCTCGACCACGCCCGGAATGGCGTGGAGAGCATTCGAAAGCGCTCTTGTATCCGGAATGCGGCCAAAAGATGCATCGAGGATAAAATGGCCGCCGTCTGTAACAAAAGCCTGCCCGCCCGTCATCCTCAATGTGACCGGTCCGGAAAGACCGAGCTTTTCAGCCGCCGCGGCAACCGCGATTTCAGTGGCGCGCAGGCCGAACGGATTGACTTCGATCGGCAGGGGAAAACGGCCGAGCGTCTCGACCATCTTGGAGCGGTCGGCGATGACGATCATGCGCTGGGACGCCGCGGCGACGATCTTCTCGCGCAGCAGCGCGCCGCCGCCGCCCTTGACCAGGGTCAGTTCCGGGTCGACTTCGTCGGCGCCGTCGACGGTGAGATCCAGCTCTGGCGTTTCCTCCAGCGTCGACAGCGGCACGCCAAGCTCGCGGCAGAGCAACGCGGTGCGCTCCGAAGTCGGTACGCCGATGACGGTCATGCCGGTTGCAACCTTTTCGGCAAGCAGCCGCACGAACTCCTCGGCCGTGGTGCCGGTGCCGATGCCAAGCCGCATGCCGTCGCTTACATGGGCGAGTGCTGCCCGCGCGGCTTCGACCTTCAACTGCCTTGCATCCATGTCGGTTATTGCCCCGGAAATTCGCTGCCGGGCTCGTAGCATTTTTGCCGGTCCGGTCAAAGCCCTGGACGGCGCTTCTCCAGGTGATGCTCAGTGTAGGAATTATTTCCTTGACGGGTGAGTGCAGCTATGCTACATTTTTGCCTATGGTGCTGATTTGCGCCAACAACCCGCCGTCGAAGCGGGTTTTTTCATATCGGACGGGCCCGCTGCGAATGCCCGGCCTGATAAGCAGGCCCCGCCTGAACGAGCTGGCCCAGCGCTTGCCTTGACGCGCCGCAGCCTTTATCGCCTGCCCCTGTAGAAACTTGCCCCAGGACAGACCATGACCCGACCGATCATCGTGTTCGACCTCGACGGTACGCTGATCGACACAGCGCCGGACCTGCTCGACAGCCTCAACCACAGCCTGGCCGCCAGCGAGATCGCGGCGGTCGACGAAGCCGGCTTCAGGCGCTTTGTCGGTCACGGCGGCCGGGTGATGATCGAGCGGGCGCACGCCGCCCATCAGCGATCGCTTGCCGTCGAGGAGCACGACCGGCTGCTGAAACTTTTCCTCGACCACTACACGCTCAACATCCCCGGCAAGTCACGCCCCTACCCCGGTGTCGTCGAGGCGATCGCGCGCTTCGAGGAGGCCGGCTATACCCTCGCCATCTGCACCAACAAATACGAAGCCAACTCGCTGGCGCTGATCGAGGCGCTCGGCCTGACCAAACATTTCGCGGCCATCGCGGGCCAGGACACGTTCGCCTTCCGCAAACCCGACCCGCGCCATTTGATCGAGACCATAA
>NZ_RZPB01000093.1:0-12591 GCF_003998535.1 Mesorhizobium sp. M7A.F.Ca.AU.002.02.1.1
TACCGGTTGCGCTTGCGGCGTTGCAGACCTCGAACGGCGTCCAGATCGCCAAGGTTTCTGCCGGCGTCGTCCTTGCCATCCTGCCGCTGGTCGTGGCTTCCCGCTTCATCCAGCGTTTCATCGTCCAGGGCTTGACGTTCGGCAGCGTGAAATAGGCCGGCCGCTCCGAGAGCCGACATGGCTCGCTAGCCGGTTATGAAATCGTGGCGGGATCACCGCCGCGTCCAGAGGGAAAGAGGAGTAGAGAGTTATGACTTGGAACAAGCAGACCTTGATCAAAATGCTGATGACGGCCGTGAGCGGGGCAGCTGTTGTCAGCGCATCGCTTCCGGCCAGGGCGGCTGAGCCCATCACCTTGCACGCCTTGATGGAGGACGTGCCGGAAACCAAGATCATTGAAGCGCTGTTGCCCGAATTCGAGAAGCAGACCGGCATCAAGGTCGAGTTTGAGAAGATCGGCTATCCTGACATGCACGACAAGCTGGTGTCGCAGCTGACCGCGCCGCAGAGCTACTACAATGTGCTCGAGGTCGACTTCCTGTGGGCCGGCGAATTTCCGGCGGCCGGCTGGCTGGCCGACCTGAAACCCTTCGTCGAGAAATCCAAATACGATCTGAGCCCCTTCATTCCCTCGACGCTTGACCTGCTCGGCCGAACCGAGGACCAGCTGTTCCTGGTGCCCATGTACAACTACTCGATGGGCCTCCTCTACCGGAAGGACCTGATCGGCGACGAGAAGCTCAAGGCCGCCTACAAGACGGCAACCGGCAAGGAGCTCGCTTTGCCGACGACGCTCGAAGATTATGTGGCGATTTCCAAATTCATGAAGGCCAATGCCGGTGTCGCCGGGGCCGCGATGCAGGGCCAGCGCGGCGATCCCAACAGCATGGAATTCTCCAACTACCTGTTCTCCGCCGGCGGCAGCTATCTCAATGCCGACGGCAAGGCGAGCCTCGACACGGCAGAGGCCAAGAAGGCGCTCGATCTCTATGTCGACAATCTCCAGCACGGCGCCCAGCAGGGTGCCGTGTCGGCCACGCTCGACGACACCATGCGTCTGATGTGCAGCGGTTCCGCCTTCAGCATGGTCACCTATTGGTGGATGCTGCCGCAGATGGACGATGCCGTGAAGTGTCCGACGGTCGCCGGCAAGGTCGGCCTGTCGGTGATGCCGGGCGGCCATGGCGAGAGCGGCGGTTGGGGCTGGGGCATTCCCAAGAACACGTCGCCGGAAGAGCAGGAAGCCGCCTGGACCTTCATCCAGTGGGTGCAGAGCAAGGATGTTTCGGTGAAGCGCGCGCTCGAGGGCCACGCGCCCGTGCGCAGCGATGTCTATGCCGATGCGGCGGTGCTGGCGAAATATCCCTTCTACAAGACCGCCCAGGATGTGGTGGCGACCGGCAAGTCGTTCCCGATCTTCACCTATTCGGCGCAATACGAGGATCTGCTCGGTACCCAGCTTTCGCTGGCGGCTGGCGGCCAGGCGACATCGGACGCGGCGCTGAAGGCAGCTTCCGACGGCCTGCAGGGGCTCCTCGACAAATAGCGGTCCGGCTCGGCAAGGAGACCCGGCGCGGCGATGTCAGCCGCGCCGGATTTTCCAGACCCCGGATCTTGACGAGATCAGCAACGCCACCCCGACCAAGGCTCGGCCACGATGCACAATGCGATCAAAAAAGGATGGGCTGCCCGTGGCCGCGAGTGGCGGACCGGCTGGGCCTTTGCCTTGCCCGGCCTGCTGCTGCTGGCGATCGTGATGGGCTTTCCCCTGGCCTATGCCTGCATCCTCTCGATCTCCTCGATGACCTTGATCAAGCCGCAGCTCCTGCCGCTTGTCGGGTTCAAGAATTTCGCTTCGATGATCGGCGATGAGCTGTTCTGGAACGCGCTCTGGCTCACCGTGCGCTATTCGGCGGTGACCGTGGTCGGCGAATTCGTGATCGGGCTCGGCATTGCCCTGATGCTCAACCGGACGGTCCGGATGAAGCCGGTCTATTTCGCGGTTCTGACCATTCCCATGGCGATGTCGCCGATCAGCGTCGCCCTGATCTGGCGCATGCTGCTCCAGCCCAATCTCGGCATCGCCAATCATCTCATGGAGATATCAGGCCTGCCGCGCCTCGACTGGCTAGGCACGCCAGGCATGGCACTCTGGACGATGGCGGCGATCGACATCTGGCAGCAAATGTCCTTCGTCGTGCTGATCCTCGCCGCGGGGCTCGCCGCTTTGCCGCGCGATCCCTATGAGGCTGCTGAAGTGGACGGCGCGCGCGGCTGGCAGCAATTCCTCTACATCACGCTGCCGATGCTTCGGCCGGTCGCGGCGATCACCATCATCATCCAGCTGATCAACGAATTCCGGACCTACGATCTGCCCTATGTCCTGACCAAGGGCGGGCCGGGCAACGCGACCGAAGTGCTGAGCTTCTTTGCCTATCGCCGTGCCTTTCTCGGCCTTTCGCTCAACGAAGGCGCGGCAGCCGCGTTCGTGCTGCTGCTGATCGTGCTTCTGCTCACCGTGATCTTCTTCGCCGTCCTCGAACGCTCGCAATCGGGAGAGGGCCGGAAGTAGGGTTGTTAAGCCTTGCGCAATCTATGCGGCCTATCCTGGCCTGCAGATTGTCGAGGGAACATGAAACGCAAGCCGCTCCTGCTTTTCGCCTTTCCGTTTCTCATTCTGGCGGTCCTGGCAGGGGAGCGCATGGCGACCTTGTTGCTGGGCATCTATCCAGCCAGCCCCACCGCATGGTGGCTATGGCTTGAACTGCGCCCCTTGTCGACGGTGCTTTGGCAGCAGGTGGATGTCTGGCTGGGCGGTTCCATGGCTTTCGAAGCCGCTATCCTTGCCGCCGCATCGATCGTCTGCTGGATGGCGTGCCACGCCAAGCGGTCGGCTTTCTTCTTCCTCGCCAACCATATCGCCCTGATTTTCGCCGGGCTGATGATCGCGGTCGGCAGCCATTCGGAAACGGCAAGCACGATTGCCGAATTCACGTCGCCCAAGGGTCTTCCCTATTCGCTGGCCGTCGATTTCACCTTCAAGAACAGCTTGGTGCTGCTTTTGGGCTTCGTGGCCTGTGCCTACTGCCACATCGCCTTCCTCACCGAGGCGCGGGAGCGGTCCGTCCGGGCCATCCGCATCCTGGCGCTGCAGCGCGATCTCTAGATCGTTCGCCACTTACACCTTGCACGATCCGGGCTCTGCTGGGTCTAGTTGATCCGGCGGTAATAGACCTTGCCGTCGGGCTGCTGGATGCGCTGGTAATTGGAGCTGGGAGCAGGGGGCGACGCCGATGCGATTCTCCTCCTGGGTGCGGGCGCTTCGATGACGCCGGGTTCGCTCGCGCTCTCGCCGCCGAGGGCTTCGGGCGCTTGCGCCAGCGTGCTGGTGGCGATTTCGGACGGTTCTTCCACGCCCGGCATGGCCTCGCCGCCGGCGACCGGCATAGTCTGCCCAAGCCGGGCAATGCTGGCATCGATCTCGTTGAAGCTGCCTTGCAACTGGCTGTCCAGTTTCTCGAACCGGCTCTGAAAACCGTTGTTGACCGTGTCGAGCCGGGCTGCGATCCGCTGCTCGAATGCGCCGAGCTGCTCCAGCCGCGCCTCGACGAAACGCAGGTCGCTCATGCCCCGATAGAGATAGACCGCGGCCGCCATGTTGACTGCGGTGATCAGAAGCGCGCCGCCGGCGACGATGACGGCGATCGTCTTTGCCTTGCTGGGTTTCCCGGCGGCAGCCGGTTCGCGCTGTTCCTGGTTTCCGATATCGATCGCCGGCATGTCCGGTTCGCTGATCATCGTCATTGGACCACCACCTTTGCGCCGACCGCGACGCGTTTGAAAAGATCGATCACATCCGTGTTGGTGAGGCGAAAACAGCCCGATGTCCCGTCGAAGCCGACACCCGACGGGTCGTTGGTGCCGTGTATGCGGTAGAGCGTGTCGCGCCCGTCCCGAGACAGGTAGAGCGCCCTTGCGCCGAGCGGATTGTAGGGGCCGGCGGGCACCATTTTCGGCAGCTCCGGCTGGCGGGCCCGCATTTCCTGCGGCGGGCGCCACTCCGGCCATTCGGTCTTCGCCCCCACCTTGACGATGCCGGTCCAGCCGAACCCGTCGCGCCCGACGCTGATCTGGTAGCGCAGCGCCTGGCCCTGGCGGGTCACCAGGTAAAGCGCCTTCTCGTCCTTGCGGATGATGATCGTTCCCGGCTGCTCGGCGGTTCTAAAGGCGACGGCCTTGCGCAGGCTGGGCCCCATCGCCGGCAGCGGCGGCCGCTCCGAAAGTGCTGATCGCGCCTCGGCGAAGCCGTGGACGGACAGCGCCAACGCCATGCCGAGCACGCAGGCGCCGGCGAGCTTTGGGGCGATCCGGTATCTATCGGGCAGCGTCATCGAGCCGCTCTTTGAACATCCGCTTCAGATCCTTGTTGAAGCGCGCCCGCCCATCCACTTCGGAAGGCGGGATGGCCCTGTTCAGCGCATCGGTCAGAAGCGCGTTGTCGAGCGCGACCGACTTGATGTGCGGCGCCTTGAAGATCTTTTCGAGCTCGCTGCGCGAAAAATGGTTCCCGAACCATTTGCGCTTGTGCTTGTTGGCGACCAGCGTGATGCTGACCGCATTGCCGCGCAGCTCGCGGATCTTCTTGTAGAGCCGCTTGCCTTGCCGCAGCGACGCGACATTGAGTTCGAACACGATGAAGATCTCGTCGCTCGTCGACAGCACGGAATTGTGCCAGGGCGTTTCCAGATTGGGCAGGTCGATAACGATGTCGTCGAAGCGGTAGGCGACGAGGTCGAGCAGGCGGAAGACGAAATCGCTGCCATGCGGCTCGAACGGCAGTTGCGGCCGCTCGAATGCATAGAGGGTGAGGCCGGACGGGCGCGACAGCTTGATGACGTCCATCAGCTCGACATCGAGCCGCTCCGGCTGGCCGATGATGCCGGCAAGGTCGAACTGGTTGAACAGATTGAGATAGGCGCCGCAATTGGCGCTCTGGAAATCCAGGTCCACGAGACAGGTGGACGCCGCGCGCTCGCCCGATTTCGACGCCAGGAATTCGGCCGCCGACAGCGCCAGCGTCGTGGCGCCGGCGCCGCCGCTGGCGCTGATGAAGGTGATGATCCGGCTTTTGGTTCCCTGGTTGCCGGTGTCGTGGAAGGTCACCGCATTGAGCAGTTCCTTGCCGTCGAGCGGCTTGTGCAGCCAGTCCGAGGCGTTCATGCGCACCAAAACGCGCGTCTGCTCCGAGCTCAGCTCGTCGGAAACCGCGATCAGCGGCACGCTGGCCCACAGTGCGCGCGCCTCGACGATGCCGGGCCTGCCGAGCAGCTCGCCATTGCCGAGATCGAGGATGACGATGCCCGGGCGTGTGTCCGCCGGCGGTCCTTTCAGAAAATCGCTCGTCTCGGAAACCCTGACGTCATAGATCGCCAGCGCATCGAGCCGCGTCGCCACATCGCGCTTGAAATTCGGATCCGACGAAAACAGCGCCACCTGCTTGCGCTTGGTCGGCGTAACCTTGGTGTTGATGGCGTTCATGGCCAGGTACTCTTCATGTCTTCGCCCGTGACCGTGCTCAGCATGGAGGGCATTGTGATGTTGTTGAAGCCGAGCAGTCCGCCCAGGAAGAAAAACTGGAAGGGATGGTTGGTGATGCTCACCGTGATGGTCGGCACCGGTCCGCTGGGACGCGTCCAGTAGCCGAGGCCGGAAGCCTGGTATTGAATCCTGACTTCGGACTTGGCCAACATCGGCAGGAATGTCTGCATTCCGGGCCGGCTGCTGTTGCCGCTGAAAATGAAATTAAAGGCATCTTGGCTTACATTGAGGTTCTGGCACGTAGCGCCTGTGCCGCAAACGCAAGAGACGCTTCCAGCGGTGTTGGCGGTGCAGATATAGTTGTAAGTGTTTGCGGGTACCGCAGTGCCGACTTTAGTTAGGTCGGTCTGCGTTATCGTCTCGGCCAGGAGCCCGCTGGCGACAGGTGTAGAAATCTGCGCCAGCCTTGCGCCGGCTTGCACCGCCTTATTCCCGGCATTCCATTGGTAAAAGGCGTAGCCGAAATCGATGAAGCCAAGC
This sequence comes from Mesorhizobium sp. M7A.F.Ca.AU.002.02.1.1, assembly GCF_003998535.1. NCBI lineage: Bacteria > Pseudomonadati > Pseudomonadota > Alphaproteobacteria > Hyphomicrobiales > Phyllobacteriaceae > Mesorhizobium > Mesorhizobium sp. M7A.F.Ca.AU.002.02.1.1. The sequence continues at coordinate 6,079 of NZ_RZPB01000093.1, forward strand.
AAAAGCGTCAACAGCAGCGGCATCACTATGGCCATTTCGACCATTGTCGTTCCGGACTGGCTAGCCCAAAACTTGGTGCGCCCCATCACCATCCAATGACCCGTTCCTGATGGGATACACTGAGGGTCAGGGCTCCAAAGCCAAGATACGACCAGAATCCAACGTCCGGATAAGAATAGGAGGTGCTGACGTCCACGACATCGACTTTGGTCGTGCTGCTGAGATAAAGTTGCGTGCCCGTGGCGGCATCAACCGCGTCCAGCGAGACCGCCTTGGTGATGTCAACCGCCGCCGGCAGCCATCCGGTCACTCTGGCGCTGCCGTTAGCGACCGCCCCATTGGCAGCAAGGTTCTGGGCTCGGCCCTTGCAAGTCGCCCAATCGCTGCTGCATCGTGCCATGTAGCGCCCCGCATCCTCAACGCCAGCTTCGAGAAGCATCCGCGTATTCAGGATGTTGGAGAACTCGAACACACCGGCCGATAACAGCAATACGAGTGGTATCGTGATCGCGGCTTCCACCAAAGCGGCGCCACTTTCGTCGCCTTGGAACCGTCCAATGATTCTGCGGAGCCTGGTCATGTCAGCGCTACCGATACAACTGGGCTTCGTTGCGGAATGCTTTGTCTACCAGGGTGTTGTTGGCAAATCCGCCATCGACATCGACGATCTCAAGGCTGATAGCCTTCTCGGCGCCTGTACCGTCCGGATTGTCCTCGTCGTTGGGATTCACCTTCTGGATAGGGTTGTTTATGAAGACGCTTGCATAGCCATCCGGTCGGACTGCGGTGTGGCCGTTCAGCTTCGCCTGGTTTGCTTTGCAATCGATAATGGCCATGTTTATCAGCCGGCGGCTCGGATCCGCCTTGGTGAGGTCCCCCTTGTAGCAGGAAGGCGTTCCAACTTCGTTCGAAGGCCCTTTCGATTTGTCGCCCACGATTCCGGCCGCGATTTCATAGTTGTAGACATCATACCTGGAGGCGGGAACGTTCCGCTTGAGAGGGTCGGTCTTCGCCGGGAGGTTTGGATACGCTGCGTTCTTATGATTGGCGGCCCAGTAGGCGGTCCAGAAGGAATTCGCCGCGATCGGCAGCGTCATGCCCTTAGCGGAGTCATAGCCGGTGCCATCCGGGAGAGGCAACGCGGAACCATCCGTCGCGACATCAAACTTGTTGCAATTGCTGTTCTTGCTGGCCCCCTTGCGGACATTGCTCGCCGGGCGGTAGCCAAGGTCTGTGTTATTTTTCAGATTGCCCTGATAGAGATCGAACCGGACATTCAGGCCAGTATTGACCTGACCCAAGGTGACACCCGTTTTCGTGGTCAGCGAAGTGCGGCTGTAGCAGGTGCCGGCGGTCCCCTTGGCCATCCCCTCCTGTATCGAGGTCAGGCCGTTTTCCAGCAGGCCAAAGTTGCCCGGGCCGGGGTTGCTATCGACTTTCAGAATACGAAATTCGCGGCTATAGGTGTCCCCCGACGCGAACGCCTGCTGGATCGTTTTGCTGGTCAACGGGTCGGTCGTCTCGAACGGATTGCACATGAAGATCGGCACCGTTTCGCAGATCGACTGGACAAATCCGGCCACAGCCTGAGGTCTGATGTCGAATGTGTTGCTGCCGCTGACAACGCTTGCCGGAAAGATCGCTTCGAAGGCCCCGGCACCATCCGCCAGGCCGGACGGGTTCACGGTCACCAGTGAGAATGTCACGGCTTTAGGGTCGGTGCTTGCCCAGTTCACACCATTGGCGTCGACACCAGCGGCACTCAACTTGATGCTGTCGTCGGCCGGTATCCCGGTCAAGTATGTAACGGTCACATCGGCTAGAGCGAGTGTATGATCGCCTGCCGTTGAAAACTTGGTCTTGTTGGTGAGAAGGGTAGTCTTGGCCAGATTGGCTCTGGTGATCGAATCCGATCTGCCATCCAGTTCCGCTGCCGTTGCCAGAGCAAGGGCATCAACTCCCTTTTGCAGATCGTTGTGAAGTCCGTTGGCTCGGCTCATATCGATGGCCAGCAGAGCGAAGCCGATAAGCACGGGCAGCATGATTGCCACGAGGATCATCGCGATGCCGCGTTGATCGTTCCAGAAGGCACGAATGGTCCCCAACATGACCTTACTCTCTGCTTTCCTGCGCCAGAGCCCCTCGCATGCCCGGCGCCCTGCGCATCCCTTCGTTCAGTTCACTGTGTCACACCCGACCCGCCGACATTGACCGTGATCGCTGGTGGCGGCGGCGGTGGCGGTGGATATTTGTAGCCTTGGGCAACGGCTGCGGCGCGTGCGCCGTCGCCTTCGATATGTGTGTTTCGGGACGCCGGGTTGAGCGGGTCGACCGTCTGCAGCAGCGAATTGAACTTCTGCGTGTCGCCGGCGGCCAGGGTCACCGAATCATAATGGTTCAGATAGTCCGCGGCGCAGCCCGACAGGGCGCTGGCGCACAGAATGAGGATCAAGGCGCTATTTCTTGACATAGAGCATCTTGTCCTTCGATTTGAAGTCGAGCATGTGGCCATAGGGGCCGGTGACGCCTTCGCCGGTTTCATATTTGCGGACCATGTCCTTGGTCACTTCCAATTGGCCGAGCACGAAGAACTCCGGATCGTTGGCGGGCCGTGTCTTGTCGAACGGTGTCGCCAACTGCTCCCCAGGCTTCACCGGCCGCACGATATGCGGCGTGACGATGACGACCAGCTCGGTCTCTTCCTTCTGGTTGCTCGAACTGCGAAACAGCGTCCCGATCACAGGCACTTGGCCGAGCCAAGGCACCTGATCCTGGAGCTTGGTGGTCTTGCTGGACAGAAGCCCGCCGACGGCGAAGCTCTGGCCGTCGCGCAATTCGACGACGGTCGACAATTTGCGGTTGGTGAAGATCGGGTCGCCGGCGGTGGTGAAGCCGGTCAGGTCACTGACCTCCGGCGCCAGGTTCATATGAATCTTGCCGTCGTCGAGTACGACCGGCGTGAACAGAAGATTGACGCCGAATTGCTTGTACACGATGTTTACCTGGCCGTCCTTGTCCAGACTGCGAATAGGCACTTCACCACCGGCGTTGAAGCTGGCCTGCTCGCCGGAAAGCGTGGTGAGGTTGGGGTTCGCGAGCGTGCGCACCGCGCCTTTGGACTCGAGCGCCTCTATGATCAGGTCGACCTTGATGTTGCTGTCGATGACGCGCGTGATAAGCGCTCCGAAGGGCGCCGAGTTGGACAGGAGGCCGCTGAGCAGACCGCCCGGTCCGAGCACGACACCGTCCTCGTCAACGGCAGCAACACCGGTACCGGTACGGGTTGTGCCATCGCCGTTCCTGCTTTTGATCGACACGCCGAGGTCGCGGCCGGTGTTGCGCTTGGCTTCCAGCACGCGCACTTCCAAATTGACCTGCTGGCTGTCGTCGACGATGACGGAGTTGATGACGGCATCGGGTCCATATTGCTGCGCAACCGCCATGATCGCCGCCAGCGTAGCGCCATCTTTCACATGCCCGCCAAGCCTGACCCTGCCATTGACCGAGCCCACTTCGATGCGCGACTTTGGCGCGACCTGGCGGATCGCCTGCGCCATGTCGCTGACATCGACGCCGACCTCGATCTGGAGGGCGCCGAGCGAGCGCTTATCGGTGGAGAACAGATTAACCGTGGTGGTGCCGGCGCCCTTACCGATGACGTAGAGCGTGCGGTCGGTCATTGGCTGGGCATCGGCGATCTTCTCGTCGCCAACGACGATGTCGCCCAGATTGGCACTCACCTGGATCGTCACCGATTGCGACATCGGCAGGAAAATCCGATGAACGCTGGGGGTCGACACATCGATGAAGCGGTCGGCCGCATTGGCCGCCAGGCCCGACAGCAACAGCGCCCCTAGGCACGACAACGCGGCCGTCGCTATCCCTAAGCAATATCCCCGCATCCCCGTCTCCCCACTCGCTGCCGGTGGCAGTCCCGTTTATTAGCCGCACCTTATCATGGTTGTCGCGGCACGTCATATGTCTCGAGCTTCACACCCCGAAAAACGCCGATCGTTGCCCGCGCCGGCGGCTCAGGCTGCACATATTTGACCACTTCCTTGACGACCGGCTGCGGTGCCGCCATCACGATCGGAGCAGGCTTTACCTTGCCCAACTCGTCGAGGCGGCTTCCCACCCGCTCCACAGCCTGCGTCAACCCGGCAATCTTGTCCTCGGCGCGCTTGCGCTCGGCTGTAGCCTCCGCTTCGGCCGCTGCCTTCCTGTCGCGCTCCGCCTGCCTGGCGGCGACATCGGCCGGCGTTTCGCCGGTCAGGTCGGAAAGCGTCACCCGCTCGGTCATTTCGCCCTTGCTGGCGGCGGCCTGGCGAAGCGCCAGCGACAATTGGCCGGCGCCTGCCGCAAGCGTCAGCTTCTGCGCGTCCTTGGTGCTGGCTTCCAGCGTTACGGACTTCACCACGGTTGGGCTGTCCTTGCTCACATCGGCCACCTGGTCGATGGCGAGCACCTTCATGCTCTGCAGCAGCACATCGACGAAACTCTTGTCCGCTCCATCATCGCCGCGCACCGTTCGCGTCAGCAGCACATCGACCCGGTCACCCGGGAAGACGAAGCCGGCGACGCCGAGCACGTCGTTCACCCTGATGGAAACAGCTTTCATGCCTTCGCCAAGCACCGCCGAAAGTGTGGCGCGTTGGCCTGGCCCAGTGATCTTGCTGGCGAGGACTGGTTCGTTGGTGCTGATGGTCTGAAGCGCTTGCCTTGTACCTTCGCCGGCCAAGGCTTCCTTTGTCGTCTTGAAAGCGCCTGCCGGTATTGCGCCCGCCGGCCATGCGACTTCGCGCAATGTGTCCGCACTCAGCGCATCGCCGAATTTCAGTGGTATCGCCGCAACCACGACAGTGCTGCCTTGAACAATACCCGTTTGCGCCATGGCGCTTCGCTGGCCAGCCAGCCAGATATTGACCAGCACAACCGCCAGGACACCGAAAATACCGGCAAGAACGATCATGATGAGTGTGTTCGCGCGCATGGTCCCAAAAACCCCAAGAAAGGCAACATATCGGGCAACAGGGACCCGGATCAGATCCGGGTCCCGATTGGAAAATGATCAGGGACCAGGAGTAGCCGTAGCAACAGTACAGTTCGTCACGCCAGCAACGCCCGTCAGCTTGCTGCAGAGATTGGTGAACGAGCCGTTCACCCACACTCCGATAGCGATGATCGTCACGATCGACGCCGCGGCAATGATGCCGATGAGGATGGAATATTCGACCATGGCAGCGCCGTTTTCATCGTCGCGGAACTGCCGGGTCATCGTCATGAGCTTCTTCATGTCAATTTCTCCCTTTGGAGGTTGGAACCCGACGAGACAGAGCAAGAGATGAAATCCATACCCAAGCATCCCCCGTCATCTCGATCCTAGGTCCCGAGAAAATGCAGAGTCAAACGACATTAAGGGTTCCTTAACTTTCATGTACCTGATTCGGCAAGAAGGTGGCAAAGTGAAATCTTATCAAGGGATTGATTCTTTTCATTTTTCGATCGCCCTTAACCATTCATTCACAATTTAGCCGCTCATGTGGCGAAACCGTGGAAGCATTAGAAGAAATGCATATTCCTTTATATCTAAGGACTTAAGCGGGAGTTTTGCTAATTTTCGCGGCGCGGGCGCATGAGCCTGAGAGCTGAGGATAAATTTGGGGAACTCCGCATGCCCTCTGCACCAAATAATCAAGGGATTTGCGGTCCTTGATCTTAACTATGCCGAAAGTAATGGCTGTGCGCCGGGCATCCAGGCGCTTGTGCGCTCGTTGGTTAACGTTTAGTTTCCGCTAATGCGTGTCCGAGGGGAGTATAAGCAATTATGCTGGGACGGTTCATCAAGGGGCCAAGCGAACAGCAGGCAGTGACAAAGGTCGAGCCGCTGGCGGTGCAGCCTGTTGCTCCGGCTCTTCTGCCAGCCGTTGATATTCAATCGCATGGTGACGATTTCCTGACGATCAAGGTCGAGCTGCATCGCCACTTGATCGACCGGTTCAACCTGACCGCGCTTGAAAGTGCTTCCAAGGATGAGATCCTGAACGAGATCCGTCCAATCGTGCGCGAGTTCGTTCGCGCTCGCGCGGTGCCGCTGAATGCGCGCGAACTCGATCAACTCACCAGCGACACCGCCGACGAGATGCTGGGCCTCGGGCCGATCGAACCGCTGCTCAAGGATGATTCCATTACCGACATCCTGATCAATACTCACAAGCGCGTTTTCATCGAGCGGCGGGGCATCGTCGAAGAGACGCCAATCCGGTTTCGGGACGAGGCCCATCTGCTGCGCGTCATCAACAAGATCGTTTCGGCTATCGGCAGGCGGGTCGATGAATCGTCGCCCATGGTCGATGCCCGGCTGGAAGACGGCTCACGTGTCAACATCGCGGTGCGGCCGGTCTCGGTCGACGGCCCGCTGGTATCGATCCGCAAATTCTCGAAGAATCCCTATTCGCTCGAACGTTTGATGGCATTCAATTCGATCCGTCCGCCGATGATCGACCTGCTGCGGAT
>NZ_RZPB01000940.1:0-2009 GCF_003998535.1 Mesorhizobium sp. M7A.F.Ca.AU.002.02.1.1
GCTTCATCCGCTCGATGTTCTTCACCGGCGTCAATGCGCTCGCCTATGCCGAGGTTTCGGCTGAAGACACCAGCAAGGCGACACCGATCACGGCGGTGTTCCAGCAGTTGTCGGTCGCGCTCGGCGTGGCGCTGGCCGGCGGACTCCTGGAGGTGTCCACGCGCCTGCACGACAGGTCACTGACGCTGGCGGATTTCCACACCGCGTTTTTCGTCGTCGCGGCGATTTCCGCCGCCGCGTCGCTGTCGTTCATGCGGCTGGCGCCCGATGCCGGCAACGCCATCTCCGGCCACGGCCGCCTGACCACACCCAAGACGCTGGAAACGAGCACGGCGGGGAAGTAGTTCCCTCTTGCCTTCTCCCCTGTGGGAGAAGGTGGATCGGCGCGAAAGCGCCGAGACGGATGAGGGGTGTTCCAGCGGAGTGAAACGTTGGCGCTCCCTGGAGCTCATCCGTCGCCTTCGGCGACACCTTCTCCCAGGGGAGAAGGAAGATCTCGCCCTTTGAAATCCTTGGCCAGCAAATAAAGCTCGACCGATTCATCCCGCGACGCCGGCGGCTTGACGTGATGGACCGAGCGGAAATTCTTCTTGAGCATGGAGAGCAGTTCGTTTTCGGCGCCGCCCTGGAAGGTCTTGGCAAGGAAGTGCCCGCCTGGCTTCAGCACCGACAGCGCGAAATCGGCCGCCACCTCGCACAGATGCATGGTGCGGATATGGTCGGTCCGCTTGTGGCCGGTGGTCGGTGCCGCCATGTCGGACAACACGATATCGGGATCCCCACCCAGCGCCTCGGCCAGCTTCTGCGGCGCCTGCGGATCGAGGAAATCCATCAGCAGCACCGGTGCGCCGGGCACGGCGTCCATTTCGAGATAATCGATGCCGATGACATGCGGCTTGTCGGCCGTCGATTTCGTCCGCGCGGCGGCGACCTGGCACCAGCCGCCGGGGGCGGCACCGAGGTCGATCACCTTCATGCCGGGTTTCAACAGATGATGCTTGTCGTCGATCTCGATCAGCTTATAGGCCGCGCGTGAGCGATAGCCGTCGGCCTTGGAGCGCTGGACATAGGGATCGTTGATGTGGCGCTGCAGCCAACGGCGCGACGATTCCTTCAGCCCGCTCTTCTTCTTGATCCGCGTCTTCAGCACGCGAATGCTGGCGGATCCTGGTTTTTCCGGTTTCTTGGTCATTGCCTGATTTCTGGTCCGGGTTTTCTCGCTCGTCGAGTTGTGCTCATTTTTCGACGTCTGCGCGTTTCGTGAAGGGCTTCCCCCACTCCGTCTCGGCTTCGCCGAGCCACCTCTCCCCCCTCCGGAGGGAGAGGAAGGGAGCCAGCCTGCATAAGTTCACGCCTTTCCTCTCCCCGTCGATCGGGGGAGAGGTGTCGAGCGTAGCTCGACGGAGTGGGGGTCGACTGTTCACGCTCTGCCACGCCCATCGTTGCGCCAGACGCCATCATCGGCCATCAATTCGCTCAAAATACCTTCGCGCAGGCCACGATCGGCGACCCGCAACCGCTCGGACGGCCATACGGCGCGGATCGCTTCGAGGATAGCACAGCCGGCCAGTACCAGATCGGCGCGATCGGCACCGATGCAAGGGTTGGCGCAGCGCTGCTGGAAATCCCAGCCAACCAGTCTTTCGACCATGCGGTCGACGCTGTCGCGGTCCATCCACAGCCCGTCGACACGGCGGCGATCATAGCGCTCGAGTTCAAGGTGGACACCGGCCAGCGTCGTCACCGTTCCGGACGTGCCCAGCAGATGGAAATTCGGGCTGGCCTTGAGATGGCTCAGCCGATCGCGACCGTCGAAGCTGGCCAGCCGGCCGGCAACGTCATCGACCATGGCGGCGAAGATCTCGCGCGTCACCGTGCGGCCGCCAAAGCGCTCGGCCAGCGAGACGACGCCGACCGGCAGCGACGTCCACGACACGATATGATTGGCCAACCTCGGCGAACGGCGGCCGGCGAGATCGATGAGCGCGATTTCCGACGAACCGCCGCCA
>NZ_RZPB01000941.1:0-2006 GCF_003998535.1 Mesorhizobium sp. M7A.F.Ca.AU.002.02.1.1
TTGCAGCACCTCTACCGCGAACTCTCCGGTGATCCGGAGAGCCGGCAGTTGCTAGAGACGTATCTTGACGGCAGATTTCCCGTCTGGCGCAAAAACACTGAGACGAACGGTGGCGAAGGGCTGGGTGTTGCGCCAGGTCCGGGCGCCATGACTAAGGAGGAGGCCTACAAGGTCCTTGGTCTTGAAGCGGGGGCCGCCGCGGCGGATGTCCGCAAGGCGCACCGCCGCCTGATGCAGCGCCTGCACCCCGATGTCGGCGGCACGTCTTTCCTGGCGGCGCGGATTAACGAAGCCAAGGACGTCTTGCTCTCCAATCACAACTAGTCTCCTTCGACGCAGAATTTTTCCGGGAGATGATTTCCACGCCGTCCTACTGCTGGACGGCGTAGCACTCGATGTTCTTCTTCTTCAAAGCGGTGCAGGCCTTCCAGGCGGCGGTCTTCGAACCGAAGCCGCCGAAGCGGGCGCGATAGTAGGTGACGCCGTCCTTGTCGAAGGCGACGGTGAAGCCGGAGGCGTCGGCCAGCACCTTGGGCGCCTGCTTGGTGGTCTTGTCGAGGAAGGCCTGTGCCTCGGACTGCTTTGGCGACGAGGCGACCTGAATGGCCCAGCCCGACGGCACCGACGCCGTGTTGACCGGATCGACGGCCGCTGGTGTTGGCTCGGCATAGGCAGCGACGACCTGGGCCGTCGCGACCTGGGGGGCTGAAACGATGACGGTCTTGACCTTTCTGGTCTTGACGACGGGGGCTGCTTCTTCGGCCTGCGGGGTATCGTCTTCCGCGACCGTGGCGTCCTCGGCGACGGTGGCGTCGTCCTGCGCCACAACAGGCTTGTCATCGGGCGTCGGAGCGTCATGCTTGGGCAGGAGAACCTGGGCGAGGGCGGTGACCGGGTTGTTGCCGCCGGCCTTGGCCACCAGATCGCCACCGCCGCGAGTCGATGCCCTCGGCAGATAGGTGTTGATCAAGCTGGCCATCTGATTGTCGCGGCTGCGGCCGGAACTGCCGCCCATGACCACGCCGACGATGCGGCGATTGCCGTCGGAAACCGACGAGACGAGGTTGAAGCCGGAGGCGCGGGTGTAGCCCGTCTTGATGCCGTCGACACCCTTGATGCGTCCGAGCAGGCGATTGTGACCGTTGATGCGCTGACGCCCGTAGAGGAAGGAGCGCTGCGAGAAATAGCCGTAATATTGCGGAAAATGTTCGCGCAGCGCGATGCCGAGCGTCGCCATATCGCGCGCGGTGGTGAACTGGCCAGGGTCTGGCAGGCCATTGGCGTTGCGGAACACGGTGCCGTTCATGCCCAGCGCACGCGCCTTGGCGGTCATCATGCGGGCAAAAGTGGTTTCATTGCCGCCGAGCATTTCGCCGAGCGCGGTGGCCGAGTCATTCGCCGACTTGGTGACGATCGACAGGATCGCGGTCTCGACCGTGACCGAACCGCCCGGCTTCACGCCAAGTTTCGTCGGCGCCTCGGCGGAGGCCTTGGCGGAAAACACCACTGGCGTATTCCTGCTGATCTTGCCCTTCGCCATCGCTTCGAAGGTCAGGTACAGCGTCATCATCTTGGTCAGCGAAGCTGGATAGCGCCTGCCGTTGGCATCTGCGGAGTAAAGCACCTTGCCAGTCTTGGCATCCACGACGATGGCCGCCTGCTTGGCCGCCAGCGACGAGGCAACGTCTCCAAAAACGAATGTCATCGCCAAGGCGATGATCATCATCGTTTTGAGAGGGGAGGTGGATTTGGAAACGATGCCCAACAACGCCTTACGCACTGGTACTTCCCTTGGATTTCTTCGTTGCGTTGGAGGCGGCAAAGGGTCCTGCCTCGCTTCCGGCCAAGCTACCGGCGCAGCGTTACCAATCCGTTTATGGTAACCGCCGCGTTCACCATTTTCTTCGTGCTTGAAGCTCTCTTTATTCGATTTTTAGCCATTGGCTGCGCAGGCGGGTCCGCGAGCCCGCGAAATCTTGACTTTTGTGCGGCGCACAATATATTAT
>NZ_RZPB01000942.1:0-2002 GCF_003998535.1 Mesorhizobium sp. M7A.F.Ca.AU.002.02.1.1
TTCCATTCCCAGGAAATGACAGAGATAGAGTCTGCCCGCCGTAATCTGGTGACCACGCTCCCGAAGATAGGCCTCGCCTTCGCGAGCCAGGTTGCGAACCATCTCACGCGAGATCGTGGCGTCGTAGCGCAGTGCGAGCAGGTCGGCTGTCGACAGCGTGCGCGCAAGTTCCGGGCGGTAGGTGTTCATCATCCTGATCCAGGTCTTGCTTATGAATTGCCCTGCACCGGTTGCTGAGGAATTTGGGTTCTTGGCGCGAGCGCTGCCGCCGCTTTCGACATGAACGATACGGTCGGTGAGCGTCTCGACCGCGGAATCGTCGGAAGCGACCGCGGTGACCGTGCCGAGTGGGTCGATCGCTGCGCCATTCTGGTAGAGTTCGAAATGCAGGTGGGGCCCGGTCGAAAGGCCGGTGGTGCCGATATAGCCGATCACATCGCCGGCTTTCACCCTGGTTCCGACACCGGTCCCGATTGCAAATTTCAGCATATGCGCATAGCGCGTCTCGCGCCCGTTTGGGTGCGAGATCTTCACCAGATTACCATAGCTGCCGCCATCGCCCTGGAAGGTGATCTCACCATCGAAGGCGGCTGCGATCGGCGTGCCAACGGGAGCCGCCCAGTCGACGCCCTTGTGGATGCGAACGGTGCCGAGAATTGGATGCTTGCGTGGCCCGAAGGTGGATGTCATCACCCCGTTGACGGGCGTGACCATGCCGTTGGTGACCGTCAGCGAGCGGACCTGATCGTCACCGGTAACGCACGCAAACTGGCCCTCGCTCAGCTGGAAGACGAAACAGTCGAGGCTCTTTTCGGTGCCCTGCACGCCGACATACAGCACACGCCCGTCAGTCTCGCCCTTGCCGCGCGGCGTTTGCGAGTAGATCAGCACAAGGCGCTGGTCCTCGCTGGCGAAGGCGTCCAGATCCTGCCCTCGCGATAGGTACATGATCGCTTCGCCGATCACGCCGGTTGGAACACTGTTGCGAGCCGCCGTCGAGTAGATCGCGTCGAGCAGGCGATACTGCCGCTTGTGCGTGCCTTCCCCCTGTGCGCCCGAATAGTTGAACAGATCTTCACGGACCCAGGGATCGACACCCGATACGAATGCGCCCGCCGCATTGCGTGTCAGCGTGCCAACAAAGACGTTCTTGGCGTAGATGGACACCTGCATCAGCGACATGGTCGTCGTCTCGCGCCTCGGCCTGAAACCACGCATGGCGATGACATAGCCCGGTTCCAGGCCGTCGCGGTTGAAAAGCGCCTTCAGCGCTTGCCCTGCCAGCTTGGCGTCCTCTGCGGAGAAATGCGCATCGAGCGCGACGCTGTCCAAAGAGCGGTCGTTGAGGATTTTCACGAACGTGTCTTCGGTCGCCTCGAACCGCTGATACTCATTCGAGACGGTTGCGACACTCGTGTTGTTTTCGATCTGCGTCTTCTGGAATGCGGGAAGGGCTGCATCGCCCGCATCGATGGTCTCGCCCCAGCCGGCTTCGGGATCATCGGCGTCCGCCCTTTGGTCGGGTGCTGCGGCTGGTTCCCCCTCTATCGGCGATGGCTCAAGATCATTCTGCAGATCACCGGATGGTGGGGCAGCAGTCTTTCGTTGCGCCTGGAAGAATGCAAAATCCTCTTGCGTCGACGGTATCGTTGTCATGAATTTTTCGCTCGCGCTAAGCATGACGTCAGACAGGATTTCGATCTGTGGAGAAACGCCGGCCTGGTTGAGTTCCGCCGGGCGCGGCATTGTCCGGCCTTTGGTTGCGGCGCTGGCATCGGGCGCCAGCGTGATCCACATCGGGTCCCCCGCCAGATCGATAATGGCTGGCACATACACGGATGCGTCCGCCGGCATATCGTCCGCCCCTTCGACCGCATGCAACTCCTCGTCTTCGTCTCCGAACGACCAATACTCGGCGGTGAGGTAGAAACCGGCGGCGATAGAGAGCAGCACAGCCACCGCGAGACCGGCAACAAGCCTGCGCCGAAGCGTGCGCCTGCGA
>NZ_RZPB01000943.1:0-1999 GCF_003998535.1 Mesorhizobium sp. M7A.F.Ca.AU.002.02.1.1
CCTTGGCAATGCCTTCCGATTTCACCGGGATTTGCCGCCGCTTGTCGGCACGCACGCAATAGAGGTCGTTCGCCGTATCGCTGCCGTCGGCGATCAGCGCCGACGGCTCGATGTCGAGGGCGGCGGCGAGCGGCCAGATCACCTTGACGCGCAGCGAGGACATGCCGCGCTCGATCTGGCTCAATGCACCGATCGACACGCCGGCCTTTGCCGCAAGATCGGCCAGCGACAGCTTGCGCTCCAGCCGCAGCGCCCGCACCCGCCTGCCGACCCGCACATCGGCATCGTCCTTCGGCTTTTCAGCCGTTTCGTCCAGCATGTCCATGCGTTAGTCCTCGTTTGCTTTCCCTTCTCCCCTTGTGGGAGAAGGTGGATCGGCGCGCAGCGCCGAGACGGTTGAGGGGTGTTCCAGCGGAGTGAGACGCTGGTGTTCCCTGGAGCACCCCTCATCCGTCGCCTTCGGCGACACCTTCTCCCACAAGGGGAGAAGGGGGAGCTTTATCCCCCCGCCTTCACCTTCTCAAACATCTTGGCGAGGTCGTCATTCTGTTTCATCGGTCCGGTGAAGATGGTGGTCTTCAGCATCACCTCCGGGTCGGACGGCAGCTGCAATTTCTCCAGCTCCTCCTTCGGCACCGCCGCGAAGGCCGAACTGGTCGAGCTGCCATAGCCGTAGGCCTCGATCAGGTATTTGCCGGAATCCGTCTCCAGCCGGCTGTTGATGAAATCATAGGCGAGGTCGACATTCTTGGCGTCCTTGAGCATCACGAAGCCGCAGGCCCAGGTCAGCATGCCCTCCTTGGGCTTCATGAACTCGACCGGCACGCCCTGCTTCTTGAGCGAGGTGGCCGACGCGTTCCAGGTCATGGCGGCGACCAATTGGCCGCTGGCCAGCGCCTGTTCGACGGAGGTCATGTCGGTGGTGTAGTTGGAGAGCAGCGGGCGCTGCTCGCGCAGCTTCTCGGCCACCTTGTCCATTTGCTCCGGCGTCATGTCGAACGGATTGACGCCGGCGAGCAGCGCCGCCACGACAGGCGTGTCATGCACCGCGTCGATCGTCGCCATGCGACCGGCATACTGCTTGTCCCACAAAAGGTTCCAGCTCGCTTCCGGGTTCTTCACCAGATCGGTGCGGTAGAGGATCGAGGTGTTGCCCCAGTCCCACGGCACCATCCAGACCTTGCCGTCGCCAGCCTGCAGGTCTGGCAGGTTCTTGAACACCGGGAAGATCGAGTCCCAGTTCTTGATGCGCTTGGTGTCGATCGGCTGCAGCAGGCCTTCCTTGTTCCAGCGCGCCACCTTGTCATAGCAGGGATGCGCAATGTCGGGTCGGAAGCCGGCCTTGACCTTGGTGAAGGCGTCATCGTCGTCACCGAAGATCGAGGCCTCGACGCCATCGGGATGCGCGGCAAGGAAGCTCTTGTTGAAGTCGGGCAGTTCATAGCCCGACCAGGTGAAATATTGCAGTTTGTCGCCGGCGAAAGCGACGGTCGACGACAGCGCCAGCGCGAACGCCGTCAATCCAGCGCAAACAGTCTTTGCAGAGATCGATTTCAGGTCGAATGCCATTGCAGTTCTCCTCTCTTGGTTTGTTTTGGTTGTGATGGATCCGCAGGCTTTGGCGCCGTGGCGGACAAGCCGCGATGGCGCAGGATTTCAGCTGCTGCAGCGATGACGAAGGACACCGCCAGGATCGAAGTGCCCAGTGCCATCACCGTCGGCAGCGACCGGGGAAAACGCAGCTGGCTCCAGATGTAGAGCGGCAGCGTCGGCTCGGTGCCGGCCAGGAAGAACACGACGATGAATTCATCGAAGGAGATCAGGAAGGCCAGCATGAATGCCGAGACGATGGCCGGCAGGCTGAGCGGCAGCATGACCCGCCGGAAGGTCGTCCAGTCGGAGGCGCCGAGATCGAGTGACGCCTCGCGAATGGTTTTCGGGATGGCGGCGAAGCGGCTGCGCATGATCACCACGGTCGTCGGCAGCGCCACCAATATAT
>NZ_RZPB01000944.1:0-1998 GCF_003998535.1 Mesorhizobium sp. M7A.F.Ca.AU.002.02.1.1
GCTGAATGCCTGCGCGAACCAGGACGGCTGGGCCGGCCGCAAGCAGTTCGTCACTGTCGGCAATCTCGACATCGCCTATGTCGAGATAACAGGCGCCGAGCCGGCACTGCTGTCGGTGCACGGCTTCACCGACACCAGCCGCAGCTTTTCGCTTCTGGCGCCCTATCTGGCCGGCCGCCGTCTGATCATGCCGGATCTGCGCGGCCACGGCGCCTCGCAGGCCGGCAAAGGCTGCGGCATAGCCGATTTCGCCGACGATATTGCCGGGCTGATCCTACGCTTGCGGCTCGACCGGCCGCTCGTCGTCGGCCATTCGCTGGGCGCCATGGTGGCCATCGCATTGGCAGGGCGACACAGGGAGCTGATTGGCGGGCTGGTGGTGCTGGCCGGCACGCTAAAGCCCGATTTCGCGCCGGATCATCCGCTGGTCGCGGGCGTCGAGGCGCTGCGCGACCCGATATCGCCGGCCGATCCGTTCTACGCCTGGTGGCATGCCTGCAGTCCCGACGTGCCTCCAGCCTTTCTCGCCGGCTTGGCGAGAGACGCGTCGGCATTGCCGGCGCCGCGCTGGCGCGCGATTCTCGAGGAAATCCGCAGCGCCGATCTGAGCGATGCGGCGCGGGCCGTGCAGGCCCGGACGCTGATCATCGCCGGCGCCTGCGACCCGCTGTTCGGCGAGGCGCACCAGCAGGCGTTGCAATCCGCTCTTGCCGGAGCCGTCTTCGTCCGGGCCGAGCGCTGTGGCCACAACCCGCATTGGGAAGACCCGGCCCTTGTCGCCAAGACCATCGTCGAGGCATTTGAAGTCTGATGCATGTCGCCCAAAAGTGGCCCCGGTTTTGGGAGAACGAAATGCACAAAAAAGGATCTATTCCTAAGCGCGTCGACGCGCTTTAGGAATAGATCCCGACCAGTGATTGCGATGTCGGCGACAGCCGCAAGGTCTCCGTGGGTTTGGTCAAGCCGGGTTGCGCGGCCCGCCAAAAATCCTGCCATGCCGGCGAGGCGGCAAGCGCGGCCTTGTGGCGGGCATGCGCTTCTGTGCTGGCAAAACCCATGACGCTGATGAAGACGTTTTCGTCAGCCCGTACCGGCAGGCGCGGAAAATTGTTTTCGGCAGGCTCGGTCACGAACGCGGCGAGCAGGCGTGCGTCGGCCGTCATCAGGCACGCCGTCTCAATCTCGAAGCGGGTGGTGAAATCTGCCTCCGTGCCGGGCTGCAAATGATGAATCTCGATGACAACGATGCCGGTCAGCGGCCTGTTTCGAATGGGCTTTTCGTCGCCGGCCAGGCTTGGCCGCTGCGCCCCCGCAAGGTCGAAGCCGGCGCCCGGCCACGCCGGCTTGAGCAGCAGCACATCGTCGGAATCGATCATCGTCGCGTTGGCCGCATCGCGGTGCGCCGCCCAGACCGGCCCGCCATAGAAAGCGGCAAGAGCATTTTTCCGCGCATCCATGCTGTCGAAGCCGCGCATCCAGACGAACATGTCAGGCCGATCGAGATCCCGGAACTGGCCGATGATGGTCATGCCGGCGGCCTCCTGGCCCTCGATCAGCCTGCTGTCGAAGATGTCGATGAGCGTGTCGCGTTGGCCTGGCTTCAGCGTGTATTGCCGCAACTCGACGACAGGCGAGGCGAGCGCCGAGGGTTTCGGCGCGACGTTCTGGGGCAGGTTCATCCGGCATTCTCCAAAACAGGGTGATTGTCCTGTTTGTAAAACAGACCGGTTGTCCTGTTTTGTCAATATGCTAATGTCCGGCAATGTCAGCAGAGATGATCGCTCAACCAAAACCGCGCCCGGGAAAACGCATCAACGACCCTGAAGGCATGCGCAAGAAAGTGCTCGATGTCGCCGAGGACGCGTTCCAGGCGCGCGGCTATCACGCCTCCAGCATCGGCGACCTGATGGCGGCGGCGGGTGTCAGCGGCGGTGCGCTGCATCACCATTTCCCGACCAAGAAGGCGCTCGCGCTGGCGGTGATCGACGAGCGTGTGGC
>NZ_RZPB01000945.1:0-1996 GCF_003998535.1 Mesorhizobium sp. M7A.F.Ca.AU.002.02.1.1
GTATCGGACGAAGAGCTGCAGCGCGGCCTGTTCGAGCAGGTGCGGCGCTATCCAGGAAACCAGCAGCAGGAAGTCTTCGAGTTCTACCGCAACAACCCGGAAGCGTTGAACACGCTGCGGGCGCCGATGTTCGAGGAAAAGGTGGTCGACCATCTGCTCGGTCAGATTTCGGTCACCGACGTCAAGGTCAGCAAGGAAGAGCTGATGGCCGACGACGAAGAGGACGAGACCGCCGTCAAGGCGAAGCCGGCGAAGAAAGCCGCCGCCAAGAAGGCCGACGCCAAGACGGCCGACGACGCGGAAGAGCCCAAGAAGAAGGCCGCGCCGAAGAAGAAGGCCGCCGAATAACACCAGCGCTCCGCTGAAACAGGAAGGCCGCCCTCGAGGCGGCCTTTTTCGTTGCCAAACTGCAACAGCCGCCATGCTTCGCGAGCGACGGCCTGTGGCGACCAAGCTTTGATCATTATCTGCGCTTCTATTGCAAGCCGCTTGGTTGTTGGAGGGCGTGTTGAGACTGTTCGTCGAATTGGGACACGCTTCGGCAATCGCGCTGATCCTTATCTCGGTCTGCGGCATTGCCCAGGCCGGCACGGTGCCTGACAACTGGCGCTTCGGCACGAGTGAAGACGGCCTCGTGACGGCCTCGCTCTACGCCACCAACAAGCTGATCACCGGCGGCGGTGCCTTGAGCTACAGCCCGATCCTGACGATTGCCTGCCGGGCAAACGGCGAGCCGCATTGGACTGAATGGCTGCAACTGAACGACGCTGTTTCGGCCAGCCGCAAGATCACCATGTCGATTACGGTCGATCAGGAGAGCAAGTTCGACGAAAGCTGGTCGGTCGGGCCGCGCGGCCGGATGCTGGTGCGCGATGGCGCCGATGGCATCAGGCGCCTTGTCGCCGCGAACCGGCTCCAGCTTTCGTGGCGGTTCGGGCTGCTGGCGGGGCGCGGCGAGGCCGATTTCGACCTCGCCGGGTTCGGCGAAGCGGTCAGCCAGGTTGCCGGAAACTGCAACACCGATCCGCCGTGAACGACCGTGAGGCGAAGGCGGCAACGGCCGAGCTCGCCGTTCCCGGTGATGCTGATCGGCTTCAAACCTTTGTTCTCATACATGTCGTTGCCTCAAAAACGCACTTTGGGGCGACATCATCAAACGGCGTTGCTGACCCAGCGGAGCACGTTGGTCCAAAGCCGCGCATAGCCGGGCCATTCGACAAAACTGTTCGGCAGCCAGTGCGGTCCGATGTCCGACGTCCAGACCAGCGTGCGCCCTTCGCCGTGACGCCCGGTGACCAGCAGGGGATGGCCGCCCTGGTCCTGCGGCAGCCGCGCCAGAACCTCGACATCGTCGCGATCGCGGGCGACGACCTCGTTGGCGCCGAGCAGCAGCGGCCATTCGCCCTCAATGCCGGCAAAAAGCGGATGGTCTCTTGAGCCAGTGATCTCGGGACGAAAGCCCTCCGGAATTTCGAGGCGGTCATCATTGGGAAGGCAGGTCACCGGCAGCGCCTCCTCGACCGCCGTGCGATGCCAGCGCGCCTTGCCGTCAATGCCTTGGAAGCTGAAGTAACCGCCGATCATGATCAGGCCGCCGCCGGCCAGCGTCCAGTCGCGCAGGAGCTTGAGCCGGTTCGGCACTGTCTTGCCGTGCAGCCAGACATCGGGATGAAGCAGCAGCGAGTTTGCGCCAATGTCGGACAGGATGATCGTCCTGTATTGCGACAGCCCTTCCATGGTGAAAGGCAGCTTCTCGACGGCCTCATGAGCGGGCATGTAGTCGAGATCGAATTCGCTGTCCTTCAAGGCGTCGACCAGGGGCGTTGCCCCGAGATGGAAGGTGACGCTGCCGAACTGGTCGAACCCCTTGTAGTGGGTCGCCGAACTCACCCAGCTTTCGCCGACAAGAAGGACTTTTGTCTTCGCCATGATCGTGCTCTCCTGATTCCGCCAGTCGCTTGTTCTAGCCGGTTTCGCCCGCCCCGATCTCTGGGAT
>NZ_RZPB01000946.1:0-1996 GCF_003998535.1 Mesorhizobium sp. M7A.F.Ca.AU.002.02.1.1
GCGCAGTGCTCACGAAGCTTTGAACGGGCTTGCGGGCATCGTCGGTGAGCAGAAGGGCCGCCTTGTCGTCGATCGGCAGCGGTCGCGTGGCAAACAGGAAGGCCGCGCCGTCGACGAGCTCCACCAGCGTCTTGGCGCGCTCCTTCAGGCCCGGAAGCGCTGCCAGCAACTGCGCCTTGGTGCTGTCGTTCAGGCGTGCGGCGATCGCCGGGCCACCTTCGAGGTAGGGCAGGGTGGCGATGAAGATGTCGAACAGTTCGGCATCGCTCATGCGACGCATATGTGCGCCGTTGATTGCCTCCAGCTTGGCGAAGTCGAAGCGCGCCGCGCCCTTGTTGACGTCGCCGATGTCGAACCAGGAAATCATGTCCTTGATCGACATGATCTCGTCGTCGCCATGGCTCCAGCCGAGACGCGCCAGGTAGTTGAGCAGCGCCTCCGGCAGGTAGCCCATGGCGCGATAAGCCTCGACGCCAAGCGCGCCGTGCCGCTTCGATAGCTTGGCGCCATCGGCGCCGTGGATCAGCGGGATATGCGACATGGACGGCACGTCCCAGCCCATGGCGTTGTAGATGACGGTCTGGCGGGCGGCGTTGGTCAGATGGTCGTCGCCGCGGATGATGTGGGTGACGGCCATGTCATGATCGTCGACGACGACGGCATGCATGTAAGTGGGATTGCCGTCGGAACGCAGGATGATGAAGTCATCGAGATCCTTGTTAGGAAAGCGCACGTCGCCCTGGACCCGGTCATGGACGACGGTCTCGCCTTCGGTCGGCGCCTTGATGCGGATGGCGCCCTTGGCACCTGCGGGTGCCTCTGAGGGGTCGCGGTCGCGCCAGCGGCCATCGTAGCGGGGTGGCAGCCCCTTGGCTCTGGCGGCCTCGCGCATGGCCTCCAGTTCGGCTGGCGTGGCGTAGCAATAATAGGCCTTGCCGATGCGCACGAGCTCCTCGGCCACCTCGCGGTGGCGGGGCGCACGCTCGAACTGCGACACCGGCTCGCCGTCCCAGCTCAGGCCAAGCCAGGAAAGCCCGTCGAGGATGGCAGCCGTCGCGGCTTCATTGGAGCGTTCGCGATCGGTGTCCTCGATGCGCAGCAGCATCGTGCCGCCGGTGTGCTTTGCATACAGCCAGTTGAACAGCGCCGTGCGCGCGCCGCCTATGTGCAAATAGCCGGTGGGCGAGGGGGCAAAACGGGTGACGACCTTGTCGGACATGGAACTCTCGGAAACCATCTGAAGCGGGGTGCGGTCGCGCGGACTTTCGCGCTTTGCGCGTTCATGTAGCATAGGGTGTCGAGGGCGCAAGGGGCAGACCCGATGGCTGGACGAGGCTGGGGCTCGGATCAGGGCGAGGACGCTGCCATTGGCGTCAGCGAACGGTCCCTGTTTGCGCCTCTGCCAGCCTCATTGCCGCCGCCGTCGCCCCTCGTGCCGGATTCCGGCAAGCTGCCCTTGCAAACGGGTATCGCCGCCTCTGTTCCTGTTGCCGGAACCGGCAGGATCGTGCGCGTGCGCCGGCAGATCGGCCTGATATCACTGCCACGCCTGCGCCACAGCGTGAACATGGCGGCGAGCCTGGAACTCGACCGGGGCGTGGCCTTCCTGCTGGTACCGGTCTGCCTTGCGATCGGAGCGATCGGCTATTTTTCGCTGACGGCTGAACCCGACTTTGCGAGACCTGTCGCGGTTGTCATCCTGACGGGGATCTGTGCGCTGGTCTCGCGCTCATGGCCAAAGACCCATCTGTGTTTCATGGCGGCACTTTTGTGCGCCCTAGGGCTGCTTGCTGCCAAGGTCGAGACGTGGCGTGCGGGCACACAAATGTTGGGCTCGGAAATCTCGACGCAGGTGACCGGCCGCGTCGTCTCGCTCGACCGTATGGAAACTGGCCGTATCCGGCTGACCATCGACGTAACATCGACCGCAAGACCGAAACTGCGCTATGCGCCGGAACGGGTACGGCTTTCGGCACGCAAGATCCCGGCTGACGTG
>NZ_RZPB01000947.1:0-1993 GCF_003998535.1 Mesorhizobium sp. M7A.F.Ca.AU.002.02.1.1
GTGGCCGCGCGCCACGAGGCGGTCGACCGCGTCGGCGCCGGCCTTCTCGAAATCGAGGTCGAGGGAAGGGTAGGACTTGGTTCCGGAGCGGCTGCGGCCGAGCGTGGCGAAGGGAAAGCCGGCCTGGGTGAGATAGTCGATGCGTTCATCCTCGCGCCGCGTCCAGGCCAGCAGCACCGCATCGGCGCGGCGCGTCTCGACGACGCGGCGCAGGCGCTCCTGCTGGTAGTCGCCCGGCGCGCCCATGACCACGGTCAGGTCGAGCCCGCTTTCCGCAAGCCTGGCCTGCAGCCCGATCAGGAACGGAATGAAGAACGGCTCGCCATATTGCTGGTCGCCCGGATGCGGCTGCAGCATGAAGGCGATCGAATGGGTGGCGCCTTGCCGCAGACTGCGGCCGGACTGGTTCGGCGAATAGTTGAGCGTCCTGGCCGCCTCGAGCACGCGCTGGCGCGTGTCGGCATTGACGTCGGCGCGGCCGTTCAGCGCCCGCGACACCGTGCCGATCGAAATGTTCAGGTGACGGGCAAGGTCATGAATGCTGGATGCCAAGTGACTGTACTCCCCTTGCTTGGCTAGCACCGGTAGCCGCTCAGGCCAAGGCGACAGGACGATTTTCACGAGCGGCCAATTGACATTCTACGCCTTCGGGTGTGTTCTCGTAAACGTTTACGGAAAAACGTTTACGGTCATGCCGTGGATGCCGTGACGATCGGTCTGGAGGGACCGAGCGGAGGAGGAGCGCCGGATGATCAATGCCGTCCTGGTCGGCTGCGGAGCGATGAGCAAGGCCTGGCTCGATGCCGCGCAGCAAGTCAACGGGCTCGCCATTGTCGGCCTTGTGGATCTCGATGCCGACAGGGCACGGGCGCGGGCGCACGAATACGGCCTCACCAATGCCGTCATCGGCAGCAGCCTCGATGCCGTCCTCGATCAGATCAAACCGCAAGCGGTGTTCGATGTCGTGGTTCCCGCCGCCCGGCGCGCGGTCGCGCTGTCCGCCTTTGCGCACAATTGCCATCTGCTGACGGAAAAGCCGCTCGCCGACAGTCCGGAAAATGCGCGCGCCATCGTCGAGGCCGCGCGCCGCGCCGGGCGCATCCATGCGGTCGTGCAGAACCGCCGCTATGTCGCCAATGTCAGGCGCATCCGGAGGTTCCTGGACTCCGGCGCCATCGGTGCGCCGACCAGCATCCACGCCGACTTCTTCGTCGCGCCGCATTTCGGCGGTTTTCGCGAGGAGATGGCCCATGTGCTGCTGCTCGACATGGCGATCCACACCTTCGACGCCGCTCGCTATATGGTGAATGGCGAGCCGGCCGGCGTCTATTGCCAGGAATGGGAGCCGGCCAGTTCCTGGTACAGGCAGGGATCTTCGGCCAGCGCCGTCTTCGATCTCGGCGACGGCAAGGTCTTCACCTACGCCGGCAGCTGGTGCGCGGCCGGCTTCCGCACCAGTTGGGAAAGTGCATGGCGCATCGTTGCCGAGCGCGGCAGCCTCATCTGGGACGGTCATGACGATTTGAGGGCAGAAGCAGTGATGCCGGGCCGCGAGGGAATGTTCGACAAAACCCAGCCGATCGAGGTGCCGCCGCTCGATGCGTCCGATCGCGTCGGCGGCCATCTCGGCATTCTCCAGGATTTCATGCACGCCATCGAGACCGGCACCGAGCCGGAAACGCGCGGCGGCGACAACATCAAGAGCCTGGCCATGGTTTTTGGCGCCATCGAAAGCGCCGAGACCGGCCGCCGCGTGACAATCGCAGAGGAAGCACAATGACGCCGAACCCGCTTCTCGACATCCGGATCGGCACCATGGTGCGGGCCAATCTCGACGACCCGGCGGCTTACATCAAGCAGATCCTGCCGCTCGGCTTCGAGAGCATCCAGCCCTTCTTCTGGCAGACGCTGGGCGGCAAGGATTTGCCGCCCAGCGTCTGCCAGAAGAAGGGCTGGATGCTCTCGAAGCCGAGCGGCAGGATCTGCTTGATGT
>NZ_RZPB01000948.1:0-1992 GCF_003998535.1 Mesorhizobium sp. M7A.F.Ca.AU.002.02.1.1
TAGAAATTGATGGTGTGGAAGACGGGTCCGCCGGTCGTCGGATCGACATAGTCGATGACGATGCCTTCATGGGGGTCGCCATCCCAATCCTTGTGGGCGTCGAGAACCGCTTCCATCTTCTCCCAGCGATAGACATACATCGGCGACGACAGGCCGCCGCCGCGCTTGTGGTCGACGAAACGCGGCATCAGGCCGCCTTCGCCATAGATGCGCTGTGAGTAGTCGCTGGGGTAGCGGGCGGTCTGCACCTTCTTCTCGACTTCCTTGCCGTCGACCATCTCCGTGTATTTGTGATCGAAATGGACGGCATGCAGCGTTTCGACCAGCGGCAGGTCGAGCACCGACAGGTTGACCGCCTGCTCGCCGCCAACGGTGCCATGATTGTGCCAGGCGTCGTTGGGCGTCAGCACCATGTCGCCCGGGCCGAAGACCACGTCTTCGCCCTCGACGCCGGTGAAATTGCCCTTGCCCGTCAGGCCGAAGCGGATGGCGCTCGGCGAGTGCTTGTGCGGCGGCATGATCTCGTCGGGATCGTTCAAGCGGTAGGCGGTGTACATGGTGCTGACCGATGCACGCTTGGGTGCAAGACCGGGATTGACGAGGATCAGCGAACGGCGCTCGCTGTCGTCCATGGTCACCAGTTCGGCGGCGCGCTGGAGCAGGGGCTCGATGTCCGAATAGGACCACACGAAGGGAACGGCTTTCGACGTCGCCATCAACTGCTTGATCTCGTCATGGTCGACGCCTTCCGACGTCGCCCAGAACGGAAACATGTTCTTTGCGTAGAGGGCGTCGTAGAGGCCCTTGAGTGCCGCCTTCTTGTTGGTGAGCACATCGTTAGCTGGTTGCGCCAGGGACATATCGGACACCTCTCGTCACGAAGAAAATACTTCTAACCAACTCAACCGTATTCGCATTGGTTTTGCTCGACAATACCCAAATTGCGAATCTTATAAGTTTTTGGTTGAGGTGCATTTTTGAGTGGCAAATGCCCAGAAATAGGCAGAAACAGCCTAGAAATGCACGGAATTCAGCTCACAATCAGGGCGTGAAACCGCTTCGTCACGGCCATGCTGGCGCGCATGACAGTCCAACCAACGCAGTTTTTCAGTCTCAACCAAAAGACTTTGGTTGTATTCCGGCCGCCTTATCAGGCAGCCACGCTCTGTTGAGCGCGGCTGCGGATCAGATCCGCGGCCTTTTCGGCGATCATGATGACCGCCGCATTGATGTTGCCGCAAACGAGGTCGGGCATGACCGAGGCGTCCACGACACGAAGCCCGGCAATGCCGCGCACCCGCAATTCCGGATCGACCACCGATGCCGCATCGACGCCCATGCGGCACGTGCCGGCCGGATGATGCACGGTGATCGAGGTCTTGCGGATGTGCTCGTCGATCTCTTCGTCGCTCTCGCATTTCGGGCCGGGGAAGAACTCCGCGCCGACGAACGGAGCCATGGACGGCTGGCTGGCAAGGTTGCGTGCAACACGAAAGCCGGCGCGAAGCGACTGCCAGTCGCGCTGCGAGGACAGGAAATTCTGATGGATCAGGGGCGCGGCAACCGGATCGCTCGACGCCAGCTTGACGCTGCCGCGGCTCTCCGGCTGCACCGCAACGATACGGGTCGCAAAGCCGTCGGCGAACGGCGCCTTGAACGGCGACATGTAAGGCCATGCCCCAAGCGGCGCGGCGGTGAAAAGCAGCTGTACGTCCGGCAACGGCCGGCTTGTGTCGCTTTTCAGGAATGCCACGACGCCGCCAGGCACATCTCCCGAAAAGCCCTTTCCGGTGAGATAAGTCCTGACGAAATCCAGCCCGATACGATCGGCCCGCATCATCTTGAGAAACGGTCCAGGCTGTTTGCGCCGATACATCACGATAACCGAAACGTGGTCCTGCAGATTCTTGCCGACTTGCGCACGATCGACCTTCGTCTCGATGCCATGCGCCGCCAGCTCGCCGCTGTCGCCTATGCCTGACAGCATCATCA
>NZ_RZPB01000949.1:0-1992 GCF_003998535.1 Mesorhizobium sp. M7A.F.Ca.AU.002.02.1.1
GTATCTGGATGGCCTACCCTACGCCGAAATACGGGATCCGCTCGCGCATCGCGATTTCGTCCCCGCCGAGCTCATACGTTTTTTCCTTGCGTCGCTGGGCATTCGTGGCTCGACGCCGCTCAGCATCCGCTATGTGCGGGGCACTTTCTTCCAAGATCAGCCGCTGCCTTCGGAAATCCTGACGCCTGACAGGCCGAGTCCCCAGCTTCGCAAGCATGACAATGAGGTTGCCCTGTGAGCATGACCACCGTTGCATATTCCGAACTGACCCGCATCCTACCATGGTCGCTTAGAGCTCTGGGGTATGCGTTCGGCACCGCTGATCGGGGGGCTCATATCGTGGCAGCGGGTGCAGCACTCGATCCGGCTGTTCTGGACGATATCCGTCAGGCAGGCCCGCGGCCCTCTCATGGCTTCAGCTATCACAAGTCGAACGGCCTCACGATGCTGGATGCCGCTGGCATTTCATTTCTGGAAACCGGACCAGCCGCAGTCGATGCTCTCGCCGCCCATGTAAGCGACGCCAAATGGGAGCTATGTCGGATATCTTCGGCGACCGAGTTGTCGCTTGTTCCGGCCACGCTGATCGGCGCGATGAACTACAATCTCTCTTCTATCGGTATCGTCGCCCGCGACGGAACCTTCGACTGGCTGTTGGCTGAACCGGATCCAAGGGGTGTGCTGTATTCGGGCCAAGGGGAAGATACCCTAGCGGCGCTCCTCGGCGGCGAAACGGCAGCCTTGAAATCGATCGACGCCGCCAGGCCGGCGCCGGGGTGCGCGCTTCTCATGGTCAGCGCCCGCAGACCTGAACTGAAGGAGTCCGGATGCGCTGCCGTTCGGCCTGGGGCGAAGATCGCCTTGGCACACAACAAGGGTATTCCCGTATCGCGCGAGACACTGGATGCGCTGTACGGGCTCGAAATGCTCACCTGGGCTCCAACGTCGGAGCGCTCCCGCTCGCAGGCGGGCTTCACTGTTGCACCGGCACCAAGCTCATGAATGAACCGATATCCAATCCGGTGGTTGAGGTGAACGGCCTCAGCGTCGCTTTCGGCAAGCATCAGGTGGTGCATGACGTCGATCTGGCCATCCATGCCGGCGAGACGCTGGCGCTTGTCGGCGAGTCGGGATCCGGCAAGAGCGTCACTTCCATGACGATAATGGGACTGCTTGCCGGCAATACCCATGTGAGCGGTTCGGTCATTGTCGATGGCCAGCAAGTGGTGGGCGCGTCGACATCGACATTGCGGCAGGTGCGTGGCGGCATTGCCAGCATGATCTTCCAAGAACCGATGATGAGCCTGAATCCGGTGCTGCAGGTCAGCACCCAGATCAAGGAAATGCTGCGCCAGCATCGACCCTTGAGCGATGCCGAGGCGCGGGAGGAGGGCATCCGGCTTTTCGACCGCGTTCGCATTCCGGACGCGCGGCGGCGGTTCAACGACTATCCTCACATGTTCTCCGGGGGAATGCGGCAAAGGATCATGATCGCCATCGCCTTGGCGTGCTCGCCGAAGCTGCTTATCGCCGATGAGCCGACAACAGCGCTCGATGTGACGATACAGGCACAGATCCTCGACCTCCTGGACGAGGTCCAGCGCGATACCGGCACCGCGATCCTGTTCATCACGCATGACATGGGCGTAGTGGCCAACATCGCCGACCGCGTCATGGTCATGCACAAGGGACGTGTGGTGGAGATGGGAGCAGTAAAGGACGTTTTCGAACGTCCGCGCGAGGACTATACGAGGATGCTGATCGACGCGGTCCCGCGCTTGGGGCAAGGCGTGGCCCGCACCTACCGCGCGCCTGCCAAGGATGCTGTGCCCAAGCCGGTTTTGAGCGTGCGCAACCTGGTGACCCGGTTCGATGTGCGTGGCGGAGCAATGCGCCGCAAGGTTGGGCGTCTCCATGCCGTCGAGGGTCTAAGCTTCGATATCATGCCTGGAGAAACGCTGTCGCTTGTTGGCGAGTCCGGCTGCGGTAAGT
>NZ_RZPB01000094.1:0-12550 GCF_003998535.1 Mesorhizobium sp. M7A.F.Ca.AU.002.02.1.1
TCCCCAACCAACAGACCTGATATCGCCGACCTGCTGGCGTTTTACGCCAGCGTGGGCGTCGACGAGGCGCTCGAAGAGCAGCCGGTGAACCGGTTCGCCGAGGTTGCGCCAAAGCCGATGGAGCGCGCGCCGATCGCAGCGCCTTCGGGTGGCACCGCCGCACCGCTGCGCTCGACGACCGTGTCCCGCGGCGAAGCCGGGGACAGAGCAAATGCACCACCCGTCGCGCGGTCGCCGTCTGCGACGACTGCGGTTCCCGACGAAGCGCAGGCGGCACTTGCCCGCCAATTGGCGACCACAGCAACGACGCTGGACGAGCTTCGCCAGCATATGGCGGCGTTCGAGGGCTGCAATCTCAAGGCCACCGCCAAGAACCTGGTGTTTGCCGACGGCAACCCGGAAGCCGCCGTCATGCTGGTCGGCGAGGCGCCCGGCCGCGACGAGGACATCGAGGGCCTGCCCTTCGTCGGCCGCTCGGGCCGGCTGCTCGACCGCATGCTGGCCGCGATCGGGCTCGACCGCACTTCAGCCTATATCGCCAATGTCATTCCCTGGCGGCCGCCGGGCAATCGCACGCCGACGCCGCACGAAACCGAGATCTGCCGGCCGTTCATCGAACGGCAGATCGAGCTGGTCAATCCCAAGGTGCTGATCAACCTTGGCGGCCCGTCGGCCAAGACCTTGCTCAACACCTCGGAAGGCATATTGCGGCTGCGCGGCAATTGGCGCGTTCACACGACGGCATCCGGCATCGCCATCCCGGCCATGCCGACGCTGCATCCGGCCTATCTCCTGCGAACCCCGTCGCACAAGAAGCTGGCGTGGCGGGATTTCCTCGAAGTGAAGGCAAAGCTGCGAGCGCTCACCTAGCGATAACCTCGCAGGTAATTGAAATGCCGTCCTCACCAGCCTAACCATTCACTCATGACAACAGCCCAAACCTCCGCCGGCAGCCTTATTCGCGAATGGCGCACGCGCCGGCGCATGTCGCAGCTCGACCTCGCCATGGAGGCCGAAATCTCGCAGCGGCATCTGAGCTTCGTCGAAAGCGGCCGCGCCGCGCCCTCGCGCGACATGGTGCTGCATCTGGCCGAGCAATTGTCGATCCCGCTGAGGCAACGCAACCAGTTGCTGCTCGCCGCCGGCTTTGCCCCCAGTTTCGGCGAACGCTCGCTGACCGACACGACAATGGCGCCAGCGATGGCGGCGGTCGAAATCGTGCTCAAAGGCCACGAGCCGTTCCCGGCACTCGCTGTCGACCGCCACTGGAACCTGGTTTCGGCCAACGCCGCCATCGCTCCCTTCCTTGCCGATGTCAGCGAGGCTTCGCTGCTGACGCCGCCGGTCAACGTGCTTCGCCTCAGCCTGCATCCCGGCGGCATCGCGCCACGCATCGTCAACCTCCAGGAATGGCGCACGCATCTGCTCGAGCGCCTGAAACACCAGAATGACGCGAGCGGCGACGCGGTGCTGATCGAACTCGAGCGTGAGCTGAGGACTTATCCGTCAGGCTTGAGAGGCAGCCGGCCGTCGCCGGTCGAGGCGAACGCCATCGTGCATCCGCTCAGGCTGGCGCATGGCGATCAGGTGCTGTCGTTCATCAGCACCATCACCGTGTTCGGCACGCCGCTCGACGTGACGCTTTCGGAACTGGCGATCGAATCGTTTTTCCCCGCCGATGAACAGACGAGGACGGTGCTGGTTCGGTTGGCGAAGGAACGGGCCGAACGTTCGTAATCACCCTTCAGGCAAAGATGCCTTGCGCGTGCGGGTGCGCTCCAGGCCGAGCTGGCGTTCGCGCCAGATGATGAAGATGCCGGCGGCGACGACGATCAGGCCGCCGACAAGCATATGGAGCGTGGCGACGTCGCCGAAGACGAGATAGCCGACGACGAGGCCTAGGATCATCGAGGTGTATTCGAACGGCGCCACGACCGAGGCTTCGGCATGGCGATAGGCCGCCGTCATCAGGATCTGGCCAAGGCCGCCGCAGAAGCCGGCGGCAACAAGAAGGGCCGCCTGGAGCGGCGTCAGCGCCTGCCAGCCGAATGGCAGCGAGAGCAGCGACATGACGCTCGCCGTCACCGAAAACCACAGCACGATGGTCGCCGTACGCTCGCTTTGCACGAGATTGCGCACCAAGAGCATGGCGACGGCCGAGATCGCCGCCGCGACAAGAGCGGCCATGACGCCAAGCACTTCCTGGTCGTCGAGCGCCTGGTCGGAACTCAGCAGCGTCAGTTCCGGCCAGGAGATGATCAGCACGCCGACCAGGCCGACCGCGACCGCACTCCAGCGATACACGCGGATAGCCTCGCCGAGGAAGATGGAGCTGAACACCACCACCAGCAGCGGCTGCGCGTAGTTCAGCGTGATCGCTTCCGGCAGCGGCAGCCGGGTCAACGCGAAAAAGCCGAGCCCCATGGCGCAGACGCCGACCAGGCCGCGGGCGATGTGGTTGAACGGACGCTTGGTGGTGAAGGCAGTGCCGAGCTCTTTCCTGAAGGCCAGGAAGGCGATGATCGGGAAGATGGCGAAGAAAGAGCGGAAGAAGACAATCTGGCCGGCCGGAACCGTGCCTGCGGCTTTGATGCAGGTCTGCATGCCGACGAAGACCGCCACCGACACGATCTTGAGCATGATGCCGGTAAGCGTGTCGTGCCCGCCGGCATCATCGCTGGCTGTGGCCGAGGGGCTGCCGGGGCCCGCTGTCACGCTCCCGACGCTTCTCGGATCGTCGCCCAGATACGCGCCGGCGTTGCCGGCATGTCGATGTGCTTGACGCCATAAGCGCGCCAGAGCGCGTCGGTCACCGCATTGAGTGCCGCCGGGGTCGAACCGATGGTGCCGGCCTCGCCCGCGCCCTTGATGCCGAGTGCATTGGTCGTCGACGGCACGTTGCGGGTCTCGAAATGGAAGAACGGGAAATTGTCGGCGCGCGGCATGGCGTAATCCATGAAGCTCGCCGTCAAAAGCTGTCCGTCCTCGCCGTAGATAGTGTCCTCGGTCAGTGCCTGGCCGATGCCTTGCACGACGCCGCCATGCACCTGGCCGGCGAGCAGGATCGGGTTCACGGTCACGCCGAAATCGTCGACGATGGTGTAGCGGACAATCTCGGTCGCGCCGGTGTCGGGATCGATCTCGACCTCGCAGATATGAGTGCCGTTGGGATAGGTGCATTCGTCCTGCACGAACTCGCCAAAGCCCTTGAGATCGTCAGGCGTCTTGGCGGCCTTGGCGATGCTGGAAAAATCGAGCGAGCGATCGGTGCCGACGATGCGGGCAACACCATCGGACAACTCGATGTCGCCGGCAGAAGCCTCCAGCTCGTCGGCGGCGATGCGCTTGATCTTGTTGGCCAGATCCTCGCCCGCGCGGGAAGCCGACACACCCCCCAGCGGAATGGAGCGCGAGCCGCCGGTGCCGCCGCCGGCCTTCAATTCATCGGTATCGCCCTGGCGGACATGGATTTTGTCGATGTCGAGATTGAGCTTTTCCGACAGGAACTGCGCATAGGCGGTGGCGTGTCCCTGTCCGTTGGTCTGGGTGCCGATCTTCAGCGTCACCGTGCCGTCGCCATTGAGTTCGACGAAGGCCGGCTCCGAGCCCGGAAAGGCACAGGCCTCGATATAGGTCGCCATGCCGAGACCGCGGATTTTTCCGCCGGCCTTCGACTGCGCCAGCCGCTCCGGAAACGCTTTCCATTCGGATTGCTCAATGGCGCGCTCCATATGGCCTTCGAATTCACCGGTGTCGTAGAGGCGGCCGGTTTGCGTCCGGTAGGGAAATTGCTCCGGCCGGATGAAATTGCGGCGGCGGATCTCCTCGACGGGCAGGCCGAGATCGTGGGCGCAGGCATCGACCAGTTTTTCCAGCAGGAAGGCTGCTTCCGGCCGGCCGGCACCGCGATAGGCATCGACCGGGCAGGTGTTGGTGTAGAGGCCGGTCACCGAGACGTCGAGCGCCTGGATATCGTAGACACCGGTCGACATGGTGACGCCGATATAGGGGATGAACGGACCATATTGCGAGATATAGGCGCCGATGTTGGCGAGCAGGTCCACCTTCATGCCGAGAAAGCGGCCGTCCTTGTCCAGTGCCATCTCGGCCGTGACGAAATTGTCGCGGCCTTGCGCGTCGGTCTGAAAGTGTTCCGTGCGGTCGCCGGCCCACTTCACCGGGCGGCCAAGCCGCTTCGCCGCTTCCAGCACCAGCGGATATTCGCGGTAGACGAAGCTCTTGGGCCCGAAACCACCGCCGACATCAGGTGTGATGACGCGCAACTGGCCCTTCTTGATCTTGAACACGCTGGCCAGGATGTACTGCATGGAGTGCACGCCTTGCGACCCGGTGGTCAGCACGAAGCGCTTCTCCTCGACGTTCCATTCGCCGATCGCGGAGCGCGGCTCCATGTAGTTGCAGACCAGCCGGTTGTTGACGAACTCGATGCGGGTGACGTGTGCGGCCTTGGCGAAAGCCGCTTCGGTCTTTTTCCTGTCGCCCATGTGGTAGCTGAAGGCGCGGTTGGAACCGAGCTCCGGCCAGACCAGCGGCGTGCCTTCGGCAAGTGCATTTGCGGTCCCGGAAGCCGCGTCTTCGCCGTCATAGTCGACATCGATCAATTCAGCGGCATCCTGCGCCAAGGCACGGCTGTCGGCGACGACGAAGGCAACGGCATCGCCGACATAGTTGACGCGGTCGCGGCACAGGATCGGGATGTCGCGCGTCGGCGCCTTGGTGCCGTCCGGCTGTTCCTGCATGACGCCGGATTTCAGATCGCCGAGATGGGCAAGGTCCTTGCCGGTCAGTACCAGATGGACGCCAGGTGCGGCCTTCGCCGCCTCGGTCGAACCGATGGTGAAGCTGGCCTTGGCGACCGGCGAACGCAGGAGATAGCCATGCAGGACGCCAGCCGGCTGGATGTCGTCGGTATAACGGCCCTGGCCCTGGATGAAGGCGGCATCCTCGCGCCGCAGCACGGATGCGCCCATGCCGAATTTCGGTGTGACGACGGTCATGGATGCCTCGTGATGATGACAGGAGAACGAACGCCTGAAATAGGCATTGCCTCAGTTTTGTCGAGGGGCCGTTT
Organism: Mesorhizobium sp. M7A.F.Ca.AU.002.02.1.1; assembly: GCF_003998535.1. Classification (NCBI taxonomy): domain Bacteria; kingdom Pseudomonadati; phylum Pseudomonadota; class Alphaproteobacteria; order Hyphomicrobiales; family Phyllobacteriaceae; genus Mesorhizobium; species Mesorhizobium sp. M7A.F.Ca.AU.002.02.1.1. The sequence goes on from NZ_RZPB01000094.1 coordinate 5,093, forward strand.
CGTGTAAAGAGCGCGGACTTCAAATTTCTTGGACCAGCGGACACAATCCGCCGCCAACGCAATCGACAGGAAAACCCACGGAATGCGCACGGACACCGGCCAGGTCTTCAAGCTCGAAGACTATCGCCCCAACGACTACCTCATTCCGCAAACCGACCTCACCTTCCGCCTTTCGCCAGACGCAACGCGTGTCACCGCCGTGCTCACGATAGAGCGCCGTGACGGCGTCTCCGCATCGGCTCCGTTGGTGCTCGACGGCGACGGGCTTACGCTCAAGCACATCGAGATCGACGGCAAGAAGGTAAAACCGGCGGATCTGCTGGCGACGCCCGACCAGTTGACCATCCTCAAGCCACCGGTGGCGCGGCGCTTCCAGTTGCTCATCGAGACCGAGGTGGCGCCGGCGGGCAACGAAGCCCTGATGGGCCTCTACCGCTCGAGCCACGTCTACTGCACGCAATGCGAAGCCGAGGGCTTTCGCCGCATCACCTATTTCCTCGACCGTCCCGATATCCTGTCCGTCTACACGGTGCGCATGGAGGCAATGCGCGACGAGGCGCCGCTGCTCCTGTCCAACGGCAACCCGCTCGAAAAGGGCGACCTCGGCGACGGCTGGCATTATGCAGTGTGGCACGACCCTTTCCCCAAGCCGTCCTATCTGTTCGCATTGGTGGCCGGCAATCTCGGCCGGCTCGCGGACAGTTTCGTCACCCTGTCCGGCCGCACGGTCGAGCTCGGCATCTATGTCGAGCCCGGCAAGGAGACGCTGGCCGGCTATGCGATGGACGCCCTGAAGCGGTCGATGAAATGGGACGAGGAGGCGTTCGGCCGCGAATACGATCTCGACGTCTTCAACATCGTCGCCGTGTCGGACTTCAACATGGGCGCGATGGAGAACAAGGGCCTCAACATCTTCAACGACAAATATGTGCTGGCCGACCGGGAGACCGCGACGGACGCCGATTTCGCCAATATCGAGGCGATCATAGCGCATGAGTATTTCCACAATTGGACAGGCAACAGAATCACTTGCCGCGACTGGTTCCAGCTCTGCCTGAAGGAAGGCCTGACGGTTTTCCGCGACCACGAATTCTCCGCCGACCAGCGCTCGCGCGCGGTCAAGCGTATTGCCGAGGTGCGGACCTTGCGCGCCCACCAGTTTCCAGAGGACCAGGGCCCACTGGCGCATCCGGTGCGGCCGCGCCGCTACCGCGAGATCAACAATTTCTACACCGCGACGGTCTACGAGAAGGGCTCCGAAGTGGTGCGCATGATCCGCACAATTCTCGGTGCCGACGTGTTTCGCGCCGGCATGGACCTCTATTTCGAGCGGCACGACGGTGACGCGGCGACGATCGAGGATTTCATCAAGGTGTTCGAGGATGCGTCCGGCCGCGACCTGTCGCAGTTCGCGCTCTGGTATCATCAGGCGGGAACGCCGAACCTGACGATCAGTTCGACGCACAATCCGGCCGCGCAGGAGTTCACGCTCGAAATCGAGCAGTCGGTGCCGCCGACACCCTCCGAAAGCCGCAAGCGGCTGATGCACATCCCGCTCGCTTTCGGGCTGATCGGCGCCGGCGGCAAGCCTGTGCCGTATAGTAGCGTCGAGGGCGCCAGCGTCGAGGACGGCGTCATCCATATCCGCAAGCGTCGCCACATGGTGCGGTTTTCAGGCGTCACCGAGCGCCCGGCCGTGTCGCTCAACCGCGGCTTTTCGGCGCCGGTGACATTGTCCGTCGAGCAGAAAGCCGACGACCAGTTCTTCCTCGCCCGCCACGACGGCGACGCCTTCTCGCGCTGGCAGGCTTTCAACACATTGTTGACCGATGCGCTGATATCAGCGTTCCGCGAGATCCTCGGCGGCAAGCAGCCGGCCTTTGCGCCGCGGCTGATCGAACTCGCCGGCAGCATTGCCGGCGACGAGACGCTGGAGCCGGCCTATCGGGCATTGGCGCTGGCCCTGCCCGGCGAAGCCGACATTGCCCGCGACATCGGCAGGAACATCGACCCCGATGCCATCTATGCGGCTCGCGAGGCACTGGCGCTGGCGATCGGCACTGCGAACCGGGACGTTTTTTCGGGCCTCTACCTCAGCCTTGCCGACAGAGAAGCGTTCAGCCCCGACGCGGCAAGCGCCGGGCGACGCGCCTTGCGCAACACCCTGCTGGATTATCTGTCGCTGCAGCCGGGCGGAGCGGAACTCGCTGCCGGGCATTTCCAGTCCGCGACCAACATGACCGACCGCGCGGCAGCACTTGCCGTGCTCGCGCATCGTCACCACGGTTCGCCCGAGGCGGTCGAGGCGCTGGCGGCTTTCGAGACGACCTACGGGTCCGACCCGCTGATCATGGACAAATGGTTCCAGATCCAGGCCAGCGTACCGGGGCCGCAAACCGTCGACACCGTGAAGGCCTTGACCAACCACCCGGCCTTCTCGATGGGCAATCCGAACCGGGTGCGCTCGCTGATCGGCACCTTCTCCAGCGCCAATCAGACCGGCTTCCACCGGGCCGACGGCGAAGGCTACTGGTTCTTTGCTCAAACCGTCCTCGAGGTTGAAAAGCGCAACCCGCAAGTGGCGGCAAGGCTGGCGACGGCGCTCAGATCCTGGCGTTCGCTCGAACCCTTGCGGCAGGCGAAGGCCAGGGAAGCGCTGCTCTCGATCGCCGGCGCCGAAAACCTGTCGGCGGATCTGCGGGATATTGTCGAGCGCACGCTGGCTTAGCCGCTCTCTTCCTTCTCCCCTTGTGGCAGAAGGGAGATCCGTGCACGCCGCCAAGCTGGTGAATTTCAACCAGGACCTGCCAGCAGCGGCTTCCGTTAGGCGCTGCGCCAGCGAAAGCCCATTATTTTAGTCGATTTTTAATCTTTTTTCGCCGGACCACTGGACAAGGCGAATCACCTTTGATTCTTTACTGACGATTCGGAAGTGCGGCGTTTGCCGGATCACCAAGCAGCATAGGCAAATTCGGGGAGTGCCATTTATGGCGAAGGCGGACGCGTGGGGCGCGCCCGGAGGGACGGTTTTTGCGCATCGTGAGACGCGCGGCGACGGTCTTGCCGGGAATACGCGACTCATCGCCGAACCGGCCTACCGGCGGCTTCTGGCCGCCGAGCCGCTGCTGCGCCGATCAATACCCGTCCTCATCATCACCTTCCTGATCGTCATCGCGGCGCTGCGCGTGCTGTCGCTGATGAACGAGCGCGACGATGTCGAGCGCAATGCCAAGGCGATCCTGACGCTGGCGGCGGGCCAGCTGGCCAGTTCGCTCGCCACCACCTCGGAAACGGTGCCCGGCGCCATACAGGATCTGCTGGAGACCACCAGCCGTCAGGGCGCGATGGGCCGCAGCCATGTGCTTGTCATCACCGACAGCGCTTTCAAGATCGTCGCGGTGACGCCACGCTCGATGCCATGGCAGGGCCATTCTCTGGACGGCCTCGTCGAGGGCGGCCAGCCCTTGTTCATGTTCGGCGATCGTGCGGGCGTCATGGACGTCAACATCGACGGACGGGATTGGTACGCCGCGGTCAGCCTGGCGAATGGCGGAAAGGGTGCATCGGCGGCCCTGGTGCCACAGGACGCGGTTTTCGATGCCTGGCGCAAGACCGTTTCGCTGAACGTCACCCTGTTCGTGCTGACGGCCGGTGTGCTGATCGTCATCCTCTATGCCTATTTCGGCCAGGCGGCACGTGCGCAGGCGGCCGACCGCATCTACCTCGAAGCGCATCAGCGCATCGACATGGCGCTGGTTCGCGGCCGCTGCGGCCTGTGGGACTGGGACATGGTGCGCGGCAAGATGTACTGGTCGCGCTCGATGTACGACATGCTCGGCTACAAGCCTTGCGAAACGATGCTGTCCTTCGGCGAGGTCGATCAGATCATCCATCCCGAGGACGGCGACCTGTTCGAGCTCGCCAACAGAATCGTCGCTCGCGAGATCGATCACATCGATCAGGTGTTCCGCATGCGCCATGCCGATGGCCAATGGGTCTGGATGCGCGCGCGGGCACAGGTCATCGATCCGGAAGCGCCGGAGATCCAGCTGATCGGCATCGCCGTCGACGTCACCGAACAGCGTCATCTGGCGCTGCGTTCCGAGGCTGCCGACCTTCGCCTCAGAACGGCGATCGAGAACATCAACGAATCCTTCGTGCTGTGGGATTCGACGCAGCACCTGATCATGTGCAATTCCAAATACCAGCAGGACAACGGGCTTTCGGACCGCGACGTGATGCCGGGCACCGCGCGCGCGGCTCTGGAAGAACGCATGCTGGCCTTTGCTTCCGAAAGGCGGCTTGCCCACACCAGCGGCCTGCAGGGCGGCGCCACTTTCGAGCGGCAGTTGGCCGATGGCCGCTGGCTGCAGGTCAACGAACTGAAGACCCGGGACGGCGGCATCGTCTCGGTCGGTTCCGACATCACCCAGATCAAGCTGCACCAGGAGAAGCTGGTCGACAGTGAGCGACGGCTGATGGCAACGATCCATGATCTCAGCCTCGCGCGGCGGGCCGAAGAGGAGCGTTCGCGCGAACTGGTCGACCTCAACCGCAAATACATGAAGGAAACCGAACGGGCCGAAGCGGCGAACCGGGCCAAATCCGAATTCCTGGCCAACATGTCGCATGAGTTGCGCACGCCGCTGAACGCCATCATCGGCTTCTCCGAACTGATGGAACAAGGGCTGTTCGGCCCGCTCGGATCGGAGCGCTACGAGGAATATGCCACCGACATCAACAGCAGCGGCAAGTACCTGCTGGGCGTCATCAACGATATTCTCGACATGTCCAAGATCGAGGCCGGCCAGTTCTCTCTGGACCGGGAAGAGATCGACCTCGGCCCGCTGATCAGCGAAACCGTACGCGTCGTTTCGCTGCAGGCGGCGCAAAAGGCCATCTCCGTGGAAACGCGCATTGCCGATGCGCTGACGCTGGTCGCCGATCGCCGTGCGATCAAGCAGATCGTCATCAACCTTTTGTCCAATGCGGTGAAGTTCACCGGCCACGGCGGCCACATATCGGTCAGGGCCCGCAACACATCCGGCGCGCTGGTGCTGACGATCGAGGACAATGGCTGCGGCATCCCCAAGGAGGCGCTCGGAAAGCTCGGACGGCCGTTCGAACAGGTGCAGAACCAGTTCTCCAAGAGCCATGCCGGGTCCGGCCTTGGCCTTGCCATCTCACGTTCGCTGGCCGAGCTTCAGGGCGGCGCGCTGAAGATCCGGTCGAGCGAAGGTGTCGGCACTATCGTGTCGGTGCGCATTCCGGTGAAGAAGAGCGTGCTGGCCGTCAAGGTTGCAGCGTGAAGTTTTTATCACCATCCCAGGCCTGATCCACCTCGTGGACGCGAGGTGAAACGCTTTGACAAAGTTATCTATTTTATCTATTTTGGATAAAAAAGAAAGGCCTTGTCATGCGAGTGACTTCAACGGAATTCCAGCAGAATGTCGGGCGTTTTCAGGATGCTGCCCAGCGTGCGCCGGTCGCAATCACAAAGAATGGCCGGACCCACACGGTACTCCTGTCGGCGGCGATGTTCGAGGTCTTGGTCAAGGGACGGGTCGCCCGTCCTGTGGAAGAGCTGGACGACGAGACGCTTAACGCCATCGCCGAAAGCGCCGTATCGAGCGAATATGCCGGGCTTGATGCAATGCTCAAAGACTGGACACCGTGAGCCTGCCCAAACCTATCCCGGGTCTGGTGATTTCCTATTCTTACCTCTGGGTGAGAGAACACGAAAAGGGTGCCGAAGAAGGTCGCAAAAACCGATCATGCGCCATTGTCGCCGCGCGGTCGTGGAGGGCCGTGAAGTCATAACGGTCGTTCCGGTCACACACTCGCCACCAGCAGATCCTGCCGATGCAGTAGAAATACCTGCGCCCCTCAAAGCCTATCTCGGCCTCGATGACACGCCATCATGGATCGTCGTCACCGAAACCAATCATTTCCTCTGGCCGGGTCCCGATCTCAGGCCTATCGCGGGGAGCAAACCGTCCCGATTCGACTATGGCATGCTGCCGCCGCGTTTCTATGCCTATCTGCGCGACCGGATTTTGCAGTCTCACGCAAGCCGGGCGCTGCAGCAGATTCGGCGAACAGAGTAGCTGCATGAGACTGGAGGACCACGAAACGTCCCCGATTCCAAGGGACGATCGCTTCCCGGTCATCCCGCACGAAGCAAAAGGTCGAAATCCTTCCTGACCTTCTGCGACGTCTCCTTGAGGTGTGCTTCGAGCACACCGAAATCCGGCAGGTCGGTCACCGCCAGAAGCAGATCCGAAAGCCCCGGCGGAACGTCGTCGCGCTCGAAGGCTCCGGTAAGGCACAGCCGCGTCATCTGGGTCAGCGCCAGATAGAGCGCATAGGCGTCGAAAAGCTCCTGCCTCGCCCCGGCATTGGCGAAGCCCGGTGACAGGCGCGAAAGGATTTCGGCGGTACCGGTAACGCGCGGCCCGGCGCCTACCTGCCCGGTGATGACAGCGACTTGGGCGATGAATTCGAGATCGATCAGGCCGCCGGGGATCAGCTTGATGTCCCACAGGTCGCGCGGCGGCTTTTCCTTCTCGATCATAGCCCGCATCTCCGAGGCCTCGGCCATCACCTTTGCGGCGTCGCGCGGCTGACCAAGCACCGCCGCCACTTCCGCTTCAACCTCACTGCACAGGCTGGCGTCGCCAGCTATGGCGCGCGCGCGTGCCAACGCCATGTGCTCCCAGGTCCAGGCTTCCTGGCGCTGGTATTTCTTGAAGGCATCGATATGGGTCGCCACAGGACCCTTGTTGCCTGATGGCCGCAGGCGCAGGTCGAGTTCGTAGAGCACGCCCTCCGCCGTCGGCGCCGACACAGCTGCGATCAGCCGCTGCGTCATGCGGGTGTAGTAATGCGAAGGCGCCAGCGGCTTGTCGCCATCGGACTCCTCGGCGTCCGGCGCGTGGTCGTAAAGCAGGATCAGGTCGACATCCGATCCGGCGGTCAGCTCGCGGCTGCCGAGCTTGCCCATGCCGAGCAGCGCAACCACGCCGCCGGCAATGGTGCCGTGGCGCGCCGCGAATTCGGCCGTCACCGCCTGCAACGCAGCCTCGATGGTGAGATCCGCCAGATCGGAGAAGGCGCGGCCGGCGCGCGCCGGATCGATCGAGCCGGCGAGCAGCCGGACGCCGATCAGGAATTTCTGCTCGGAAGCAAAAATGCGCAGCCGGTCGAGCACGTCCTCATAAAGCCGGTCGCCCTCGACAAAGGCGGAAAGCCGTGCCGACAGATAGGCGCGGTCCGGTAGCTCCGTCAGCAAGGCCGGGTCGAGCAGACCATCGAAGACATGCGGCCGGCGGGTGATGATCGCCGCCAGCCGGGGCGCCGCACCCATGATCGTTGCCAGGAGCTTGAGCAGGGCCGGATTGGACTGCAGCAGGGAAAAAAGCTGGATGCCGGCCGGCAGGCCGGCGAGAAATTCGTCGA
>NZ_RZPB01000950.1:0-1985 GCF_003998535.1 Mesorhizobium sp. M7A.F.Ca.AU.002.02.1.1
CCGCAACGATCGCATCACGCAGGACCTCGACCAGGCGGCCAGGTTGAAGGGCGAGGCCGACGCCGCCGTTGCTGCCTACGAGCAGGAACTGGCGGAAGCCAAGACCAAGGCCAACGCGATCGGCCAGCAGGCCAACGACGCTGCCAAGGCCGAGGCCGACACCGCTCGCAAGAAGGTCGAGGCTGCGCTCGACGCGAAGCTTGGCGAAGCCGAAGCCCGCATTTCTTCCATCAAGGCCAATGCCATGAAGGAAGTCGGCAGCATCGCCGAGGACACCGCTTCGGCGATCGTCGAGGCTCTGGTTGGCGGCAAGGCCAGCAAGGCCGAGATCGCGGCCGCGGTCAAATCCGTGGCCCGGTGAGGAGCGCATCATGGATTACACATCTCTCGCGACGCTCTGGGCCACGATAGCCCTGATCATCTTCCTCGGCGTTGCCGTCTACATCAAGGTGCCTGGCATGATCGCCAAGGCGCTCGACGCCCGTGCCGCCAGGATCAGCAATGAACTGGACGAAGCGCGCCGGCTGCGCGAGGAGGCCCAGCAGCTGCTCGGCCAGTACCAGCGCAAGCGCAAGGAAGCCGAGCAGGAGGCCGCCGACATCGTCGCTGCCGCCAAGCGCGAAGCCGACATGCTTGCCGCCGACGCGCATAAGAAGACCGAGGACTATGTCGTCAGGCGCACCGCGCTTGCCGAACAGAAGATCGGTCAGGCCGAGCGTGATGCCATCAGCGAAGTGCGCGCCAGCGCCGTCGACATCGCCGTCGAGGCAGCACGCGCGCTGCTTGCCGGCAAGATCGACGCCAAGGCCGGTGCAGATCTGTTCAAGGCTTCGCTCGCGGACGTGAAGTCGAAGCTGAATTAGGCGGTTCGTCTAGCCAGTCATCGAAAGCCGCCCGGGCAACCCGGCGGCTTTTTTGTTGCGGCGCTGAAGCTGCCAATCTCCCCCCTCGTGGGGGAGATGCCCGGCAGGGCAGAGGGGGGCGTGAAGGAACGCTAACCTTTGTTGTCCTAAGGTCTATCGGGACAAGCCTGAGGGCATAACTGCAATCGATTGAGAGGCCGGCGGGACAGCGCCCCCCTCTGTCCTACCGGACATCTCCCCCACAAGGGGGGAGATTGGCTTGTCGTCGTCGTCGCTCAATCCAGCCCGGCGAAGCTCTCTTCTTCCACCACGTCCACCTCGGCCCCACCCAGCCGGAATGGCGCAAACGACACGCGGTGCAGCCGCGCCACCGGGCCATGCGCTTCGATCGCGGTGCGATGACGAACCGTGGCGTAGCCCATATGGACTTCGAACCCGTAGCGGTCGTGATGGTTGCCGCAGCCGCACATCATGCGGTCGCGCATCACCTTGGCGACGATCGAGGCGGCGGCGATCGACTGCGAACGCTGGTCGCCCTTGATCAGCGCGCGCCCTTCACAAGGCAGTCCCGGCGGCACGTCGCGTCCATCGGCAAGCGCAAGCTTCGGCCGGACCGACAGCCCTACCAGCGCGCGCCGCATGGCTTCCAGGCTTGCCTTGAGGATGTTGCTGCCGTCGATGCCCTCGGCGCTGATGGAGGCCATCGAGACCGCCTGTGCGGAGCCGAGAATGCGCAGGAACAGGGCCTCACGCTGTAAATGGCTGAGGCGTTTGGAATCGTCGAGGCCGTCGGGAATGTTGGCGGGATCGAGCACCACCGCTGCGGCGACCACCGGCCCGGCCAGGGGGCCGCGGCCTGCCTCGTCCATCCCGGCGACCGGCCACAGGCCCTCCGCCATCGCCTTCGTCTCGAAGGAGAAGTCGGGCTTCTCGATGATCTCAAAGAGAGGCGGAGAATCAGAACGCGCGCGAGCCATGTTGCGGCGAGGTTCGCATCGGCTCCGATTCTCCGCAAGTCCCTCCGGGTCGGGTGGGGCGCCGGACCGGGAGGGCACCGTCTGCAGGACGGGGCAGGCCGGACGGGATTCTTGGTGCGCGACGGATCAATCCATCGCGACGAAT
>NZ_RZPB01000951.1:0-1984 GCF_003998535.1 Mesorhizobium sp. M7A.F.Ca.AU.002.02.1.1
AGGTTGGGATATCGGCGTAGGAGGTGCGAATGACCTCTGGATCGACCGGCTCGCCATCGCAACCGACGAAAACGACTACCCCATAGGTAGACGTCATCACCGGCCGACCAAGGGGCGGCAGATTCTCCGGATCGAGCGGATAGCGGCGGCGGCGGCGTTCGGTGGCGCGCGCACGTGCGGCCCGTTCTTTTTCCGACCAGCGATTGGCTTCTCGGCGCTTTTTGCGCTCGTCCGGCTCGTTTCGCTTGGCAGCCTCCTCGATGCGACTCCAGTGCAGGCGCAGGGCCTCATATGACCGGTAGGGGACCGTCCACACACGGCGATCGGCATCCCAGGAGGCAAACGGCACCTGCCGCATCTCATCAACGACAGTGCGGGAATAGGGCGTCACCACTTCCAAATGACTATCAAGGCGCCGAAGATATTTCGAGGAAATGGGATCAAAGACAAAGGCGTCGCGGCCTTTGATGTCGGCATGCGTTTCCGTCTGAGAACGCTCCAGTTCGAGCCATCGATCGAAACGCCGCGCCGCGGTTTTGCCCGGGACGAACCACGCCTTCAGATCATCGTTCCAACGGGCGCGCGGAAATGTCTTTCGAAAACGCTCGACCGTCATGCGGTCATACGGAAATGCCGCCGCCGCGCCGGGGCGATCGTTTCCGTTCGAAGTTGGCATGCTATCGCTCATGTTTGACCACGCGTCGCAATCGACAATGGCTTGCTCGACAACGTTTGAACCAGGTGCTCGGTTCTGGGAAACGTCGATGGGCCTTCTCGTCGACACTAATTTGTTCATGGCGCCTCCGTTGGCGCTTGTATCGGGTACGGCCTCCATCCGGAGCTTGGCTTTGGCATCGATGGCATTCGCGCTCGGTGCACGCTTGCCAAGATTGGTCATCAAGATGGGAACGCCATAGTGGCCCGCGCCCGTCGCATGAAGATCGATCCGTCGAGCACGCGGCTCAGACAGGCTGACATCGCCTCACTCCTCGATACCAGCGTCAAGACAATCAGTAGGCTGCTTACTCGCGTGCGCATCCGGCTGACTGAGAGCCTTGGGGCATCAGCCAACGTCAACCTCGTCGGACCGGTTCAGGTTGATCGTTGAGGGATACTATGCAGCTCCCAAGAGCCCGGCATGCGGTCACGGTCATGCCGGGCTCTTCGTATTCCGACTGCTAGGCCTGGACGGATCGCGAACGACACGCCAATTTTCCGGCGGTTGGTCAGCCCAAGCGGGCTATCACTTGTGCCCGAGGGAACGGCTTCGGACCAGTCGCGTCAATGCGTGTCCGGCGATGGCGCGATCGCGCGTCTACCTTCTCTCAGATACCGAACTCAACACCTTCATTGTCCACACTTGCATCTTCCCCGTCTCCCTTCAGCCCAGTCAGAATATCGCCGGCCAGCAGCTTTTCCTTCGACAGCAGCCCTGCGTCCTCGAGCGCCTCGAGATCCGGCAGCTGGCGCAGCGTGTCGAGCCCGAATTGCGACAGAAAATTTTTGGTCGTCACATAGGTATAGGGCGCGCCCGGCTGCGGACTGCGCGGCCCCGAGGCGATGAGGTCCTGCCCCCGCAGCACACCGATCAGGTCGCGCGACACCTCCTTGCCAAAGAAGGAAGACAACTCGCCGCGCGTGATCGGCTGGAAATAGGCAATGCACATCAAAACCAGTGCCTCCGCCTGCGACAGTTCTTTTGCCCCCTCGCCCGCTGCCGTGCCGAAGGCGGCGCGGATGGCGTCGCCAAAAATTTTCTTGGTCCGGTGCTGCCAGCCGCCGGCGACTGCGACCAGTTCATAGGGCCGGCCGGCGAGCTCGGCGCGGATGTCGTCGATGACCAGCTCGATATTGCAATTCCTTCCCACCACCCGCGCGAGGACACTACGTGTCACCGGTTCGCTGGCCGCAAAGATCACCGCTTCGACGCGGCCCATCCATTCGCGCCAGCGCAGTTCTGGCGGCAAGTGATCCAATTCCGTGT
>NZ_RZPB01000952.1:0-1981 GCF_003998535.1 Mesorhizobium sp. M7A.F.Ca.AU.002.02.1.1
CCAGACGGTCGAAGAAATCATAGCTCGGCCGCTCGAATTCTACCTCGGCCTAAAGGGCGCGCAGAAGGATCGCCGGATCTGCGAACTTATGCACATGGTCGAGATGAGCGAGGATTTTCTGGAACGCCTGCCTGGCGAGCTATCGGGCGGCCAAAAGCAACGCGTCTGCATTGCCCGGGCGTTGGCAGCCGATCCAGAGCTTATCATCTGTGACGAGATCACGTCCGCGCTCGACCAGATCGTCCAAGAGGAAATCCTCAAGCTTCTCATGCGCCTGCAGCGTGAACTCGAAATGAGCTACATCTTCATTACCCACGACATTGCTACCGTAAGGGCGATAGCCGACCAAATCGTTGTCATGCACCAGGGCAAAGTCGTTGAACAGGGACTGAAGAGCCAAGTTCTCACACCTCCCCATGCCGCTTACACCGAACGGCTTTTGTCGTCCGTACCGGAAATGGATCCGGACTGGCTTACAAGGCTGCTGGCCAGCCGGAAGGTCTGACAGGGGGACCCCGTCCACCTAGGCCCCTGGCATCCTTCCACGTGCTTTGAAGGGCATGATCGTGCTCCGCTTCAATCGGGCTGGCCAGCCCGACAAACGGAGCCAACCATTTCACCGTTTCGTCGCTAAGAAAGCTGGCGACCCAGGAGATCTCGGTATTAGCTCACGAACGGCAGCTTCTGTTTGCTTAAAAGAAGCGCTCTGAGGCACATCGGAGCTACGACGCAGTCCCTGTGATGTCTGCTTTTTGGAAGCGGCTGCTAATCTCTCAATGACCAAGATTGGGCAGCAAAGCTGCCAAGGGGTGTAAGATAAATGCAGCCAGCGAATGGGTGGCCTAGCTTCTTGACTCAATTTGGGCGAACCGCCTCGTAACCAGTTAATAAATAACGTCGGGTTAGTCGCACTGTCTGCAATCCGGGTGGCGAACGAGGATCAAGGAAGGAACAAGGGGGCCGTGCCCAAGTTCGGGGCATGTACCACCGCCGCCGATGAACTCGAGCGGCTGCGCAGCAACAACCGAGGCACGGGATCATGACCGTTCAGATTCGACTTTCCGAGATCGACCACGCCAGGCGCGAAGATCATGGCGACGGTGCCTGGAGCATCGCACCGGACCTGGGTTATTTGCGGCTGGCAATCGTCAATGTCGTGTTCTTCGGCGCACCGCGCAGCGGAGATCGGAACTGGGTGCTAATAGATACGGGGTTGCCGACGTCGAGAAGCAGTATTCTTGCGGTCGCGGAAAAGCGGTTTGGCACCAACGCACGGCCTGCCGCGGTTATCCTGACACACGGCCATTTTGACCATGTGGGAACGGTTCTGGACCTCGCGAATAGGTGGGAGGTGCCCGTCTTCGCGCATCGACTCGAGCGGCCCTATTTGGACGGAACTGAATGTTATCCGGCACCGGATCCCTGGGTCGGGGGCGGACTGATGGCGCTGCTTTCGCCGCTCTTTCCACGCGGGCCGATCGATCTTGGCAACCGATTGGAACTCTTGCCCGCCGACGGATCGGTCCCCGGAATGCCCGGATGGCAATGGCTGCACACACCCGGGCACGCCCCTGGTCACATTTCGCTCTGGCGCGAGGAAGACCGCTCGCTGATCGTAGGGGACGCTTTCATCACCACCGGTCAGGAGTCGGTCTATGAGGTCGCCGTCCAGGATCTCGAGATGCACGGTCCGCCGCGCTACTTCACGCCGGACTGGGATGCGGCGGAAAGATCTGTGAAGCGTCTGGCTGCCCTGAACCCTCAGATGGTCATCACTGGACACGGTGCGGCTGCCGCTGGAGTGGGCATGCGTAAAGCTCTTGACAGTCTGGCTGAGCGCTTCACGGTGTTCGCCGTCCCGCCGAAATCAAAATTCGTACGCGAGCCAGCGATGGCTGCAAATAGCTGAGGTAACCGAGCCGCCGTCGTTGTTAATATGGTCACTTTGGACAACTCCATCTCTCGATCAGGTAGAGTTCCC
>NZ_RZPB01000953.1:0-1975 GCF_003998535.1 Mesorhizobium sp. M7A.F.Ca.AU.002.02.1.1
CCACAGCACCGTTTCCATGCGCGCCGGGTTGGTCTTCTTCAGCGCCCATGGTGCCTCGCCGGCGAAGTAGCGATCGGCTTCCGCCACCACGCCGAAGATAGCTGCCAGCGCCAGATGGATGCCCTGCTCGGCGACCGCCTTGCGCGCGGTGTCGAGCGCGGCGGCGGCCTGATCCAGGATCGCTCTGTCTGCATCCGTCAGCTCGCCGCGCTGCGGCACCACGCCGCCGCAGTTCTTGGCGATCATCGACAGCGAACGCTGCGCCAGGTTGCCGAGACCGTTGGCAAGATCGGCATTGGTGCGGTTGACGATCGCGTCATGGCTGTAGCTGCCATCGTTACCGAACGGCACCTCGCGCAGGAAGAAGTAGCGCACCTGGTCGAGACCGTAGTGCTCGACCATCGCGAATGGATCGACGACGTTGCCAACAGATTTCGACATCTTCTCGCCGCGGTTGAACAGGAAGCCATGCGCGAAGACGCGCTTTGGCAACTCGATGCCCGCCGACATCAGAAATGCCGGCCAATAGACCGCATGGAAGCGGACAATGTCCTTGCCGATGATGTGCGTGGCCGGCCAATAGTGCCATTGCTCGGCCTTTGTGTCGGGATAGCCGGCGGCGGTGATGTAGTTGGTCAAGGCGTCGACCCAGACATACATCACATGCTTGTCGTCGCCTGGCACCGGCACGCCCCATTTGAAGGTCGTGCGCGAGATCGACAGATCCTTCAGCCCCGACTTGACGAAGCTGAGCACCTCGTTGCGGCGCTCGGTCGGACCGACAAAGTCGGGCTGGCTCTCATAAAGCGCCAGCAATTTGTCCTGATAGGCGGAAAGCCGGAAGAAATAGCTTTCTTCCTCGTTCCATTCGACCGGCGACCCAAGCGGTTCGCGGCGCACGCCGTCGTCGCCGAGCGTCGTCTCGCTCTCGTCGAAATAGGCTTCCTGGCGCACCGAATACCAGCCGCTATAGCGGTCGAGATAGATGTCGCCATTGGCGGCCATCGCTTTCCAGATCGCCTGACAGGATTCGTAGTGGCGCGGTTCGGTCGTGCGAATGTATTGGTCATTCGAGCCGCCCATCGCCTCGGTCATTGCGCGGAAAATCGCCGAATTGCGGTCGGCCAGCGCCAGTGGCGTTATACCTTCCTTCTCGGCAGTTTGCTGCATCTTCAGGCCATGCTCGTCGGTGCCGGTCAGGAAGAAGACGTCCTTGCCGTCCAGGCGCTGGAAGCGTGCCAGGGCGTCGGTTGCAATGACCGTATAGGCGTGGCCGATATGCGGCTTGCCGTTCGGATAAAAGATCGGGGTGGTGATGTAGAATTTGTCGCGTGACATGAATGAACCGTCATGAATGTCTGAATGGAAAGGCGTGGCGGTGGATATCGTATCGAGGCAGCATTTGCCATCCCGATCCAGGAAACCCAGTCACATTCGCATTGCAGAATTCAGGCGGTCGATCATGATCAAGGCGTGCTGCTTCTTATCGAGATTGTAAGTATCGGTCTCAGATATAGCGTCCAGCGCCTCATGCCAAGTGTCCGACAGCGTTTTGGCTCGTGCGAGATCGCCAGCCAGTGCTGCCTGGCTTGCCGCGTCCGACAACAGGTCTAGCACCCGGCGGTTGAAGATATCGAACTGGATCGCCTGATCGCGGCCGGCCACGGCTTCGGCGAGGCGGAACGCGCCGCCGACATCGCTCTTTTTCCCGGTGACCAGAGCGTCGAGCGTCGAAGCGATCTCCAACCCGCCATACTGCGTCAAGAGGATCGCGGTGCGGGCGCTGCCCCCTGCCCGCTCGGCCAGTGCCGCGCGCGCCGCCGGATCCTCAGGCGGCGCCGGCTCGGTCGTTTCCAGCACCGTCATCAGGTCGTCGGCGTCGAGCGGGTTCAATCTCACCACCTGACAGCGCGACCGGATCGTCGGCAGCAGGCTGCCCGGCGCGTGGACAATCAGGATGAACAGAGTCCGGGCC
>NZ_RZPB01000954.1:0-1972 GCF_003998535.1 Mesorhizobium sp. M7A.F.Ca.AU.002.02.1.1
GAGCAGCGCCAGCAAGAGGTCGCCGGCCGCCGCCGACAGCACGAAGATGGCCGCCATCACCAATACGCCTGCCTCCAGCATCGGGAAATCACGGGCCTTGGCCGCGTTCAGGACCAGATTGCCAAGTCCCTGGATGCCGAACAACGCCTCGATCACCACCAGCCCACCCAGCATGTATCCGGTCTGCGTCGCCAGCACCGCGACGGTCGGCGTCAGCGCATTGCGCAGCACGTGCCGAAAGATGATCTCGCGCCGCTCGAGCCCTTTCAGGACGGCGGTGCGCGTGTAATCGGCGGCGATCGCCTCGATCACGCCTGCTCGCGTCATCCGGGCGATATAGCCGGAAAGGTTCAGCACCAGCGGCAGCGCCGGCAGGATCAGATAATAGCCATGCGTCCAGAAGCCCGCGCCATCGGGCGCAACTCCGGAGATCGGGAACCAGTTCAGCCACAGGCCGAAAACGATGAGCAGCATCAGGCCGGAAACGAAATCAGGCACAATGCCGAAGGAGACGCCCGCCATCACGATCAGCCGGTCGATGAGGCGGCCCGCATTGAGACCGGCGATGACGCCGGCACCAACGCCGAGCGGAACGAGGAAGAGCAAAATAATCCCGGCAAGCGCCGCGGAGCGCTTGAGGCTTTCCAGCACGAAGGGCGCCACCGGCCCGCGCATCGACAGCGAGGTGCCGAAGTCACCGGTGACCGCTTTGCTGAACCAGAGCCAATACTGGACGAGAACCGGCTGGTCGGCGCCTAGCCGCTTGTTCAGTTCCGCCACCGCTTGCGCGTCGGCAAAAGGCCCGAGCATGACACGGCCCACATCGCCGGGCAGGACCTGCCCGGCGAAGAACACCAGAATGCTGACCAGCCACAGGGTGAGGACAAGTGTGCCCACACGCGCTGACAGAATGCGACCGGTCAGCATGTCGCGATCATGCCTGGACGAAGGAAACGCGGTCGAGCAGGAGATGCGAAATCGCGGTGAAGCGTACGCCCTCGACCTTGGAGCTGACGATGCGGCTGTATTGCGAGAAGTAGCTGATGATCGCCGGCGTCTCGTCGAGCAGCAAGGTCTGGATCTTGCGGGCAACAAGGCGCTGTGCCTGCAGGTCGCGCGCCTTCGAGTAGTCAAGCAGCAGCGCGTCATAGGCCGGGTTGTTGAAATGTGCCGCGTTCCAAGCTCCCGAACTCTTTAGCGTGGCGTTGAGGAAGATGTCGGGCGTGCCGCGGTGGCCATAGTCGGTGATGCCGAGCACCGAATCCAGCCATGGCGAACTGCCAAACGTCGCCGAGCCGTAATAGGCGTCCTGCGGCAGGACATTGAGCTTGACGTCGATGCCGGCCTTCTTGGCGAAGTTCTGGATGATGACCGCATAGTCGGGAATGTCATAGGCGCGTTCGGTGGTCAGCGTCACCTCGAAGCCGTTGGGCACGCCCGCCTCGCCAAGCAGCCGCTTGGCCTCGGCAATGTCCTGCTTGCGCTGCGGCACCGATGGATCGGCCGAGGGGAAGATCGGCGCGAACGGCGTGTCGTTGCCGACGATGGCGCGGCCCTTGAGCAGGCCCTTGACCACAGCCTCTCGGTCGATCGTGAGCGCCAGCGCGCGGCGGATGCGCTTGTCGGTAAACGGCGCCTGGTCGGTCCTGAGATGCACCTGGTCGTGCGAGCTCGCCTGCACGCTCAGCAGCTTGAAGTTGGGATTGCCCTCGATCGCCAGCTCCAGCCGCGTCGTGCTTGGGATCACGTCGAGCTGGCCGGCCTGCAAAGCCAGCACCTGTGCCTGCTCGTCGTCGAAGAACTTGATCTCGATCCGGTCGGGCAGCGCCTTGTCGCCCCAGTAATTCTCATTGCGCACGAAGCTGGCGCCTTGCTTGGGGCGGAAGGATTCGAGCTTGAACGGACCGGTGCCGTTGAAAGTATTCTCGAAATCACCGGCATAGTCGGCAGGCAGGATGACGGCATTGTAGAC
>NZ_RZPB01000955.1:0-1972 GCF_003998535.1 Mesorhizobium sp. M7A.F.Ca.AU.002.02.1.1
CGCTTTGTCGCTCACCAGCCTGATCCTCAAGCAAACGCCGGGGCTGCCGGTGCTGTGGATCGGCACATCGGAGATTTTTCGCGAGGCCGGCTTTCCCTATGCCAGGGGGCTTCACGCCTCGTTCGGCATCGAGCCGGAGCAATTGCTGTTTTCCGAGGCGCCAAGGCTCGTCGATGCGCTGTGGGTCGCCGAGGAGGCGGCCCGGATGACGGCGCTCGCCGCCGTCATCCTGGAAATCCGCGGCAATCCGCAGCGGCTTGACCTGACCGCGACACGCCGGCTGCATGCAAGGGCGCAAGCGGCCGGCCGGCCGGTGTTCCTGCTGCGGCAGGCGGCTGGGCCCGAACCGACGGCGGCACCCGTCCGCCTCATCGTCGCCTCGGCGCCGGCGGTGCCGCGCGACACCATCGCCGGGCCGCTGGCCGGCTCGATCGGCCGCCCGGCCTTCACCCTCACCATCGGCAAGAGCCGCACGGCCCTGCCTGGACAATTCACACTGGAGTGGAACCCCGATGAACGCGCATTCGACGAAAGAGCGGGCGAGGCAAGAGACCGGGCAAAGAATCCTGTCCCTGTGGTTTCCCTATCTGGCGGCGGAAAGGATCCTGCGCCAGCGTCTGGGGCGGTCCTGGCGTTCCCGGTCGTCGGATCACCCATCTCACCCGCCGCTCGTGATCAGCCATCGCGACCGCAACGCACAGCGCATCTCGGCCCTCGACGAGCGGGCTGAGGCGCTGCACCTGAAGCGCGACATGGGCATCGCCGATGCGCGCGCCATGCATCCGTCGATCGACGTCGTCGAGGCCGATCCGGAAGCCGATCGCCGCCTGCTCGAAGGCCTCGCCGACTGGTGCGACCGCTACACCCCGCTGGTGGCGCTGGACGGGGCAGACGGCCTGTTTCTCGACGTCACCGGCTGCACCCATCTGTTCGGCGGCGAGCGCGCCATGCTGGACGACATCCTGTCGCGCTTCTTCCATCAGGGTTTCGATGTCCGCGCCGGGCTTGCCGCGACGCCGGGTGCGGCCTGGGCGGCGGCACGCTTTTGCGGCGACCGCATCGTTGTGTCAGGCGAGGAGGAGGCGCTGCTGGCGCCCCTGCCGCTGGCCGCGCTGCGCATAGAACCTTCGACCCGCACCAGCCTGGAAAGTGTGGGCCTGCGCACGGCGGGCGCCGTCATGGCGGCACCGCGCGCGCCGCTCGCCCGCCGCTTCGGCGCCCTGCTGCTCCTGCGCCTCGACCAGGCGCTTGGCCGGCTCCACGAGGCGGTGTCGCCGCGCCTGCCCGTCGCGCCGCTTTCGGTCGAACGCCACCTCGCCGAACCCGTCACCCTGACCGAGGACATCGAACGGCTGGTGGGCATGCTGGCGGCGACCTTGAAGACCGACCTCGAGCGCCGCGGCGAGGGCGCCCGGACGCTGGCGCTGCTGCTCTTTCGCGTCGACGGCGCCGTCAGCCGCATCGCGCTCGGTACCTCGCGGCCGATGCGCGAACCCATGCTGATCCAGAAACTGTTCCATGAAAGGCTGGCCGCGCTCGAACAGGATATCGATGCCGGCTATGGTTTCGATCTGGTGCGGCTCTCGGTGTTGGCATCAGCCACCTTCGACATGCAGCAGGCCGATCTTGCCGGCGAGGTGACCGACGACGGCGCCGATATCGCGCTGTTCGCCGACCGCATCCGCGCCCGGCTCGGCGATGGCGCGGTTCTCCGGGCAGTCGCGGTCGAAAGCCATCTGCCGGAGCGTGCCGTCGCCACCATCCCCTTCACCGACGCGCCGTGCCGGACCACGCCGCCGAAGAAGCCGGACAGGCTGCAGGCACCAAAAACCATATTTCCGCCGGAACGACCGATCCGGCTGTTCCGCTCGCCCGAACCCATCGATGTGCCGGCCACCGAAATGCCGGAAGGACCGCCGCTGAACTTCCGCTGGCGGCGCGCGCTCTACCGGGTCAAGCGCGCCGAAGGGCC
>NZ_RZPB01000956.1:0-1964 GCF_003998535.1 Mesorhizobium sp. M7A.F.Ca.AU.002.02.1.1
GTTGAAAGCTCGGCCACCGTTGCTGGCGGAAACGGTGGCAATCCTGGCGCCAATTTCGGCGGTGGTGGTGGTGCGGGCATTGTTTTGAACGCCGGCGGCGACTTGACCAACCATGGCGATGTCCTCGGTGGCACGGGCGGGGCTTTAGCCACCGGCGGAACAGCCATTGTGATGGGAGATTCTGGCAGCATCGTCAACGACGGTCGCATTACCGGTGGCCGCGCCGGGGTTTCTGCATCCGCCGGTGCAGCGATCGACCTCAGAAATGGTGGGACGGTTTTTAACAGCGGAGTGATCATTGGCGGCGAGGGCAACGGTGGCCATGCCGGCGGCTCTAACGGCCCTGCTGGCGGAACCGGCAGTGGCGGCGCCCCCGGCTATATTCCCCTGACGCCCAGCAATGGAAACGGTGGTACCGGCATCGTTGGGGCCAATTTGGCGGTGCTTAACGTTGGGGAGATTACTGGGGGAGATTCTTTCTTTGGCCGGGCTAACGCCATCACCTTCACCGGCGGCGTCAACACGCTTTCCCTGCGAAACGGCTCGATTATCACCGGCAATGTCGTGGTGGAGAGTGGCGCGACCGGCTCATTGATGCTCGGGGACTATGACACGCTGCCTTCCACACCGGCCTTCAATGTCTCGAAGCTCGTGAATACGGCCACGGTAGGCGCGAGTGACGAGTTCGTCGGCTTCACGAGCTTTAACAAGGCCGGGACGAATACCGTTACCCTGACCGGCACGGGTGCGCAGGACTGGACCATCGATCAAGGCACCTTGGTCGGCGACACCAACAGCTTCGGCGGCAATCTCACCTTCTCAGGCGTGAACACCGGCGCCGTCGTCTTCGACCAGGCGAGCGACGGTACCTATGCCGGGACCATTACCGGCCCCGGCCATTTCGGCAAGGCCGGCGCCGGTACGCTGACGCTGTCAGGCGACGCTTCCGACCTCGCGGGCAACCTGGGCGTCATGGGGGGCACGCTCGACATCGACACTCAGCTCACCTCTTTTACCGGGATCATTGCTACTGACGGAACTGATCCGGACGAGGGGGCAACCGCAAGAGTTTCAGGGTCGGCCACCTGGACTGCCGACGTCCTTAGGGTCGGGGATTCCAATGGGGATTCCAAAGGGAAAGGGAGCTTGATCGTCGAGAATGGCGGTCAGGTTTTCAACGATTCGGGAGTTGTGGCGTATGGCGCGGGCAGCACTGGCTCCGCGGTGATTTCCGGAAATGATTCGGGTTGGACACTCGTTGATGCCATCGCAGTTGGTCTCTTTGGCAATGGATCGCTCAGCATTGAAAATGGCGGGCAGGTTTCCAGCGGCAACAACGCCATTGTTGGTTGGGATGCTCAAGCCACCGGAATTGTGAATATTACGGGCCCCGGGTCGGTTTGGACAGGCGACTCCATCATTGCCGTTGGCGTCTTGGGCAAGGGCACGCTGACTCTGTCGGAGGGCGGACAGGTTTCGCTTGCCGGGGGTCCTGCTATCGTTGGGTTGGCGGCCCAGCCAGGATCATTCGGAACGCTCAACATCGGTGCGGCAAGTGGGGAAGTGGCGAAGGCCGCCGGCACGGTTGATGCGGCATCGATAGCTTTTGGCGCTGGCACAGGCACGGTTGTGTTCAATCATCTGGGAAATCCCGATGGGTCCGATCTGATTTTCACCCCTTCCCTGACCGGCTTGGGGACCATCCTCCATGAAAGCGGCACGACCGTTTTGGCCGCGGACAGTTCCAGCTTCACCGGTGCCACCACTGTTGCAGGCGGCACGCTTCTTGTCGGGAACCATGCCAGTGCCGGCTTCCTCGGTGGCACGATCAATGTCGAGGACGGCGCCACGCTCGGTGGCTCGGGCACGGTGGGCACGACGACGGTTGCCGATGGCGGGCATATCGCGCCAGGCAATTCGGTGGGTACGCTGACGGTTGCCGGAAATCTGGGCCTCTCTTCAGG
>NZ_RZPB01000957.1:0-1963 GCF_003998535.1 Mesorhizobium sp. M7A.F.Ca.AU.002.02.1.1
GACAGGTCCTGACCGTGCCGACCGACAAGCAGCCGCCCACGCTCGACCATGGCGATATGTTCTTCTTCGTCAGCCAGCGGCCCGGCCAGCAAGTGTCCTACGAGCCGCAATTCATTGCCGGCTACAATTTCCAGGAAGGCTCCAAGGCCACCGTGACCATCGACAAGAAGACGTTTTCGATGTTCACGCGCGGCAAATCGGCCTGGGTCGAGAATGCCGCCGAGGAGCCGGTACTGATCGCCGCCATGAAGACCGGCACCGACATGAAGGTGACGGCGAAGTCCGGCCGCGGCAATCCCACCTCCTATGTCTTCTCTCTGAAGGGCATTTCGGCGGCGCTGACATCGATCGCCAAGTGTAAATAGGCAAAGCTACTTTTTTGAGGGAAAGGCCGGGCCGCGAAGTCCGGCCTTTTTTCTTTCATACTTGCCCCGGCCCGGCCTCCGCCCGGCGGCGCCGGATCGCCTCGGCGATGAAGACACGCGATAGCGCGTGATAGAGCGGCTCGTGCGAGATCATGCGCGCCGTGCCGTAGCCCAGCATCGAGGCCAGCATCAGCGCGATGACATTGTCGTGATTGCCGGTCATCTCCAGGATGATGACGAAGGCCGTCATCGGCGCTTGCACCACACCGGCGAAATAGCCGGCCATGCCGAGCAGTGCCGCCACCCCAGTGCTCGCGCCAAAGAGGAGGCCGAGCGAACTGCCGATGCCGGCGCCGACAGCCAGCGAGGGCGCGAAGATACCGCCCGGAATGCCCGAGATCATCGACAGCAATCCCGCCAGGAACTTTTCGGCGAAGAAGAACCACGGCAGCGGCGTGCCTTCGACGGCGCCCCGCGCCTGCACGTAACCGGTGCCGAAGGTCAGCCCGCCCGAGGCAATGCCGATCACCGCCACCGCAAGCCCGCAGATTGCGGCCACGATCAGGGCGCGCCGCAAAGGCTGCCCAGTGTTCCAGCGCCGGATCCGCCGCGTCGCCTTCAACGCCAGCAGCGAGAACAGCGCGCCGAACCCGCCGCCGATGACGCCGCAGGCAATCACCAGCGGCCACTCGGCGGCAAACGAGATGGTGTCCCTGGCGACGCCAAAATAGGTGTAGTTGCCGAGCAGCCCGAGCGAAGCGAGACCGGCCAGGATCACCGCCGTCAGCACCAGCCCGTTGGTTCGCGCCTCATAGGTGCGGCCCATCTCCTCGATGGCGAAGACGATGCCGGCCAGCGGCGTGTTGAAGGCGGCGGCAATCCCGGCGGCCGACCCGGCCAGGATCAGACCCCGGGCCTGCACCATGCCGCCCCAGCGTGCCGCCTGCAGCATCAGCGACGCGCCGACTTGCACCGTCGGACCCTCGCGGCCGATCGAGGCGCCGCAGAACAGGCCGACGATGGTGAGCATGATTTTGCCGGCCACCAGTTTGAGGGACAGGATGTGGCTGCGGTCCTCGTCGTCACGCAGATGGCGGGCGGCGATCGCCTGCGGAATGCCGCTGCCTTGCGAACCGGGAAAGAAGGTGTGGGCAAGCCAGGCGCACAGCACGAAACCCAACGGCGTAATGGCAAGCGGCAGATAGAAACGCCAGCCGCCTGCATCTCCTGTCATCAGTTGAAACAGTTCCTGCGCCCTGTCGGCCAGCACCGCGAACAGCACGCTGATCACACCGATGCCAAGCGCGCCGGCCCAGAACACCAGGCGCGGCTGCCAGACCCGCCGTGAGCCCCACATCGCGCGCGAACGCCGCAGCATGGGATATTTTCGCGATGTGCCGGCCATGTCTGTCCTCGAGCGGGGAATGTTTCGGCCTAACACAGCTGGGCAGTCTATTAAACTAGCGCCGGAAAAACCTGTCGTTGGCGCTCGCCTGAGTGCCAGGCGGAAGCATCGCTTCGGTGAAAGGTCGACCCCCACTCCGTCGAGCTACGCTCGACGGAGTGGGGGAAGCCATCAGCCAAACGCGCTGCCGCCG
>NZ_RZPB01000958.1:0-1962 GCF_003998535.1 Mesorhizobium sp. M7A.F.Ca.AU.002.02.1.1
CGCGACACAGGTTCCCAGCTGGCCCAAATAATGCCGGTGGCGTCATCACCACACAAAGGCCCGCCGCTGAACAGACCAGGCGGCGACGGGCCGCACCAGACCGCTTGGCTGTGCAGGGCAAGCTGCATACCGAACATCGATCTTTTCATCAGGTTCCAGCGCCGTGGTTCGGACCGGAGGAGGCCGGTTCTGGTAAGGCAGCGTCCAGGTCGCCGACAGGCACCACACGAACATCTATCCCAAAAATTGCGATCGCATCGGGAGGACTTCGAAGCTGTCGCCAACTTCAGGCACCGATGATGGGAAGCGACGCTGCGCGTGTCCGGCCAAAGTCGCTATAATGTCCAAGGTTGCATCCCAACAAAAAAGCCCGCCACCTTTCGGCGGCGGGCAGTCTCACAGGGGGAAAACACACTGAACGGGAACAGTGCCCCCTTCGAAGCTTGTTGATGCGAGAATGTTCCAGCGCGTCCGCCAGAATAGTTGAAAGCTCACATGGGAGATCCATGCTCTATGGGATGCGATTTTCAAACTGGCCACACAAACTGGCTATGATCGCCTCTGGAACGACGTTCTCTGCCGTAGGGCGTTCCTTGAGAGCCCGCCTAGCTGCCCCTGGACCTGACTGTTTCAATCGCTCTTTGTCTGACGACGGTCCCCTCATGGGTCGTCTCTCCAGGCTCGGCTCCGTCCCCAACCATCTCCGCCAGCCGGCTGAGGAAGTCCACCAAAGCAGCTTGCGGCTCGTCGATTTCGCCGACGACGACCGAAATGCCCCAACGTCCAAGCACGGCCTCCTCCACAGGGTTTCGGCTGGTCATGAAGATGAACGACGGCGGGCGATCTTTCTCATAGCCGGACCGATGCCACGTCTGCCAGAGACGGTGCAGCAACAACCGAATGTTTGGGTCGGAAAGGCTATAGCCAATGAAGAGGATCGTGCTGCCGAGTGCATCCGAGCGAAAACGCACGTCCAGCGGAGAATTGAAGGAGAGGCGATCAAGGTAGTCCGTCTCGGTGAGGACGAGGGAAGAATCCTCGTCGAAATCACCATGGAATTTGACGATGTGGGTAACGCCCTGGCGGGCCTGCGCCACATCGCGTGCATTGGCCACTTTCACGTAGTCCCGACCGTATATTTCATAAGCCAGTTCCAGGTTACGGTCATAATTGGTTGTGTAGATGACAGGGAAATCGAGCTTCACGATGAGACGATGCAACTCGGATTTCTCGATCCGGTCCTTGGGGACAGACCAATTTCGGTCCATCCAACTGCGAAGTGGCCCGATGCTGCCATGCTTGATCCGATAGTACTCGGCCAGGGTTTGAAAACGATCGCGTCGCATGGAAAATTCGTCGTCGACACCGAGCTCCTTTGCCATTCGCTCTATCAGCTTCTCCCAAGAAGGGAGTCCAACACTGATCGACACCCCTGCCCCAACAAACAGAATTGCGCTGCGGTGGTGAATTGCGTTGGCGAGCGAATCCACAGGGTCATCGTTCATGGCCAAGGCTTTCGAGGCCACGCGCGCAGGCAGACCCTAAAGGCGCTTGTTGTTTCGGTTGTCGATCTTGGAATGCAGCCAACCATCTGGAACCGCACGGCTCATGGCAGCCGCATTGTGGTTCGCTGCCAGCGACCGGCTCCTGTTTCTGCTTACCGGTCATGTGGATCCGCTTCTGCGCCAGCCACTTGCCGCGGCTTCGTTCCAGTCGCGCAATTGCTGAGAGCCTGCGTCGCTTCGGGCCAGGGAAGACGGCGAGAGGGTAGTTCATTGTCGTGACGGCGATGATTGTCATTGCGGCCTAAACACCCGTGGGCTGACATGTTCCTTGTGCTCGAAAATATTCCATGTGGTGCCTTCGCCAGAGCTACGGGTTCAAGGCGGGAATGGTCTCGCGTCCAGGGTCGCGGCCCGCCTCGCCGAAAGCGGTGGCATCGCAGTGTGCGTGACCGTCAGG
>NZ_RZPB01000959.1:0-1959 GCF_003998535.1 Mesorhizobium sp. M7A.F.Ca.AU.002.02.1.1
GGGCGGACGCATTGAAATCGAAAAGAACGAGAAGAAACGGATCGCCTCCGTCAAATGCCTGACCCGCGACGGCTGGCATTATCCGGGCGTCGATCTCGAGCTGTTTCGAAAACTGAAGCGGAAGAAGGCTGTTTCTTCGTCTGACGGTGGACCCTACCGCATCACCCGGCGCGGGCTCGCACTCGTCCGCTCCGAACTCGACAACAGGTAACCACGGCTCCGCCGGTCGGTTCTCCGGCCGGCGGTTCGCCTCACCGCTCAGGCGGTGGCGATGTAGGCTCTGATCTCGTCGGCCTCGCGCTCGACATCCTCGATGCGGCGCTTGACCACGTCGCCAATGGACACGATGCCATCGAGCATGCCGTCCTTTTCCACCGGCAGATGGCGGAAGCGGCCTCGGGTCATGATCTCCATCACCTCGTTGACGGTGTGGTTTTCGTTGCAGATCTTCACTTTCGGCGTCATCGCCGAACGCACGGGGATATCGAGCGCGGCTCCACCTTCGCGGGCGACAACCCGGACGATATCGCGCTCTGACAGGATGCCGACGATCTTGCGATCGCCATTGGTGATGACCAGCGCCCCGATCTTGTGCTCTGCCAGGATACGGATGGCTTCGCTAAGCTTTTCGTTCGGCCCGAGCGTCAACACGTCATGGCCTTTTCTCTCGAGAATTGCCTTAACCGTCATGGCGTCCTCCTCTGCTTTGCCTGCCGGTTCCTGCCCTGACCGGCCTTCACGTAAGAGTGAACATCGTGCGCCGTGATCGGTTGCATTTCAAGTGTGGTGGTCGGCCGTCTCCCATTCGGGCGCCTGCCATCGCCTGTCGAACCAGCGCAGGCCGAAGAAGCCGGCGACAAAGCCGCCAATATGGGCCTCCCAGGCGATCTGGCCGTCTACCCCCGGGGCAAAACCGAGCAGGCCGGTGGCGAGATTGATGACCATCCACATGGCAAGGAAAATCACGACACCGCGCAAGCGCAACACGAATGCGATCGGCAGCACCGGGCCGGCGAAGGCGGCCTTGCCGGCCGAACGATCGGTGCGGAAGCCAAAACGCGCCGCAGCCCCCATCATGCCTGATATCGCACCGGAAGCCCCGACCAGCGGCGCCTCACCGTAAGGATGCAGTGCCCAGAAAAGCGCGACCGAAGCCAGCCCGGTTGCGGCAAAGAACAGCGCGAACCACAGCGTTCCCAGACGGTTTGCCAATGGTGAGCCAAACGCGGCGAGCCACACCATGTTGATGGCGATATGGGCAAAGCCGCCATGCATGAACGCGTAGGTGAAGGGCCGCGAAAACAGGAACCAGTCGAAGCCGTATTGCCCGGTGTAGAGAACGGGGATGAAGGCCCCGTCATACAGCAATGTCATCTGCTGGGATTCGCTCAACACATATTGCTGCAACAGATAGACGACGACGCAGATGCCGATCACCGCCAGCACGACGGGCGGCAGGTTGAACACCGGCTCGCGCCGCGGCTCGGGCGCGCCCTCGACCGGGTCGGCTTCCGAGGGAATTACCGGTTCACTCATTTGAAATTGCACTCACTGCGGGATTCCAGGTTCGAGCATCTAGATTAACGCGGACCGAACAGCAAACCGCGAATCATCTGGCGCGAATCAAAAAAGAAGCCGTTCAAGGTTTCCCTTGAACGGCCGGTCGAGCCCCCTGCTCCCCTAAAACTCTGACTGAAGTGCTGCCGATCGTCGCGAAACGACCGCTTCTGGAGTGGTTTTTGTGTGCCACGGGGCTGGCTCAGACGCAACGTAAACCACTTGTTAACCTTAACGACCCCGACCCGTGAACAAGTGTTAACGACGCTGGCACGCTTCCTGCTCCGCAACGCATGTAGGTCCTCGGAGGGCGCCCTTCTGTTCACCGATGGGACATCAGACGACAGATTGCGCGGAGCAGCATAGCATGAACCAGAATGGATCGATCACGCTGTTCCAATA
>NZ_RZPB01000095.1:0-12548 GCF_003998535.1 Mesorhizobium sp. M7A.F.Ca.AU.002.02.1.1
CATCGAAGCCATTGTCGGCGGCGCCCTTCACATCGGTCATCATGCCGTCGCCGATGGCCAGCACCTGGCCGCGCTCGACCGGCTGGCCAAGAATCTCGGCAACCTCCTTCATCGCGAGATTGTAGATCGGCGCGTAAGGTTTTCCAGCGATCAATGTGCGGCCGCCGAGCTGGGCATAGTCACGCGCCAGCGCGCCGGCACACCAGATGATGCGTTCGCCACGTTCGACCACGATGTCGGGATTTGCGCAGATGAAAGGCAGGTTCCTGGCGCGCAGCCGCCGCAGGAGCTCCGCGTAATCCTCGGGCTTCTCGACCTCGTCGTCGAACAGGCCGGTACAGACGACGCCGGACGCCTCGAACTCCTCGACAAGCTCGACGTCGAGACCTTCATAGAGGGTGAAGTCGCGGTCGGCGCCGATATGGAAAATCTTGCGCGGCCCTTCGGCGATCAGATCCCGGGTCACGTCGCCTGAGGTAACCACCCGGTCGTAGGCTGACGGTGGAACACCGATCGCGTTCATCTGCGCCACGACATCGGCACTTCTGCGCGGCGAATTGGTGATCAGGACGACGGGGATTTTCGCCTCTCGAGCCCTTGCCAATGCGGAGGCCGCCACAGGGAAATGCGTTTCGCCATTATGGACCACGCCCCAGACGTCGCACAGGATTGCCGAATAGGCCTTCGACACGTCTTCGAGCGAGCCGATGATTTCAGGCGAATCCGCCATGCCGTTTCCTTCAGTCATGATCGTTGCGACCGCCACGACAGACGGTTCGCCGCAGCCGGTTCGGATTAGCCGAACCATTCCGGCCTGTCACCAGCTTTCGCCAGGCACGATTGGTTAGCGGTTGGTGAAGTGCTGACCCGGCAATAGAGCGATTTGCCAAACCCGGCCTTCAGCGTTTTGTGGAAAGCTGGCGTCGATCGAGAATCCGCCGGCGGGGGCCGCTCCAAGACATGCATGGACTTTGGCGTCAGTTCTGCCGCGACCAACGCGGCAACTATGCTCTTATGACGGTCGTCGCTATGGTTCCGCTGATGGGCGCCCTGGCAATGGCCGTCGACTTCACCGAGATGAGCCGCGAAAAACAGGCGGTTTCGAACGCGCTCGATGCCGCAAACTTCGCCACGGCGCGCCGGCTGACGGAGGGTGCCACCGACGACCAGTTGAGGGCCTATGCGCTCGACTTCTTCAATGCCAACCTCAACAAGATCAATCCCGCCAATACGACGCTCACCGTCACCTTGCCAAGCAACACCACCGGCGGCGGCTTGCTCAAGATGACCGCGCGGCTGGACTACAAGCCCTATTTCTATCCGGTCTTCGGCCAGCTCGTCGGCAAATCCGAAACCGACGCCAACCAGAGGATCAGCTTCAACATCACCTCGGAAGTGCGGCTGAAGAACACTCTTGAAGTCGCCCTGGTACTCGACAATTCCGGGTCGATGACCAAGACCGGAACGGGCTCGGGGCAAACGCGCATCGACCTTCTCAAGACCGCGGCAAAACAGCTGGTCGACACGCTGGCCCAGCAGGCGGCGATGATCAAGCAGGTCGACAGGCCGGTGCAGTTCGGCCTCGTGCCGTTTGCCGCCTCGGTCAATGTCGGGCCCGGCAACGGCAATGCGCCCTGGATGGATACCGAAGGATTGTCGCCGGTATCGAACGAGAATTTCGACTGGTCGACGCTGAACGCAGCCGACAAATACGCCCAGCAGACCAACGGCATCTGGTACAAGCGCGGCACCGGATGGGGAACCGACGAAGGCCAGATGCTGACCCGGTTTTCGCTCTATCGCGACATGAAGGTCGTCACCAACCATGAGCGTGTCGTCAACAGCAAGCGCGTGGTGTGCGACGAATACAACCCGAACAACACCTGCAAACGCGACCACGACGAATACGACTACATCGACACCTATGGCCCGTTCGCCAGTTGGCAGGGCTGCGTCGAGGCCAGGCCTTATCCCTACAATGTCAACGACGCGGCGCCTTCCGGCGGCTCGGCGAACACCGGCATAGGGGTCGGCGATCCGGCGACGATGTTTGTGCCGATGTTCGCCCCGGACGAACCCGGCAACCATTGGAGGCTCACCCAGGATCCCGACGAGGCCGCGCCGACGACCTATGGCGCCATCAACAGCTGGTGGAATGACGACCCGACGAGCAGCACCGGCCAATCCCGGCTGCGCAACATGTCCAAATATTTCCAACCGAGGCCGATCAATGCGCCGGCGCTGGCCGCCGGCAACGGGCCGAACTACAGCTGCTCCACCAACCCGATCACGCCGCTGACCGATGTCAGCGTTACCACTGGGCTTACCGCGATCAAGGCCGCGATCGACCTGATGAAGCCCGATGGCGGCACCAATGTTCCCGAAGGCATGGCCTGGGGTTGGCGGGTGGTTTCGAGCGGCGAGCCGTTCACGCAAGGCCGCCCGGAAACCGAGAGAGGCAACGACAAGGTCGTCATCGTGCTGACCGACGGCGCCAATACCTACTACACGCCGTCCTCGCTCAGCCATTCCGACCCCGCCGATTCGAAATCGACCTATGCGTCCTTCGGCTATCTCAACCCAGGCTACAACGGCACTTCGGTGGGCCGCCTGTTCATGGGCACATCGAGCGCCATTGGCCAGTTCGACTATTCGAACGGCAACTACACCAACGCGCTCAACGAGCAGATGGCGACGCTTTGCAACAACGCCAAGGCAGCCAATATCATGGTGATGACGGTGGCGCTCGACCTGTCGACGACCAAAACCGCCGATCAGCAGGCGATCGAGGCGCTGAAATCCTGCTCGTCGAACTCGCGCTTCCGCAAGGATCCAACGGACGCGAGCAAGCCGGCAAAACTGTTCTGGAATGCCACCGGCGCCAGCTTGTCGAACGATTTCAAGGAAATCGGCAACGAATTGTCGAACCTGCGCATCGTCGGCTGATCCTCAGGCTTCGGGGGCTGGCTGGAACAACGGCTGGCGCCGCCATGCACTTGCGCGCGCCTCCCGGGACAGGCACATCTTGGCCGCCTGCCGGATCGCGCGTCCATTCGCGGCGCGCTGGGGAAGAACAGATGCCCGAAACAGCCAATCATCTCGCCTTCGCGCTGGTCTGCCTCGGCATGGTGCTGACGCCTGGCCCCAACATGATCTATTTGATCTCGCGTTCCCTGTCGCAGGGGCCGAAGGCGGGGCTCATCTCGCTTGGCGGCGTGGCGCTCGGCTTTGTCTTCTATGTACTGGCGGCGGCATTCGGCATCACCGCGCTGCTGCTCGCAGTGCCCTACGCCTATGATGCGCTGCGCTTTGCCGGCGTGCTCTATCTCCTGTGGCTGGCCTGGCAGGCGGTGAAGCCGGGCGGACGCTCGCCATTCGAAGTGCGCGAATTGCCGAGGGACCGGCCGCGCAAGCTTTTCGCCATGGGCCTGATGACCAATCTGCTCAATCCGAAGGTGGCCGTGCTCTATCTGTCGCTGTTGCCGCAGTTCATCAGCCCCGGCAAGGGTCACGTCCTGTCGCAGCTCCTGGTGCTCGGCGCGACACAGATCTCGATCAGCCTCAGCGTCAATGCCGTCATCGCGGTAACGGCCGGTTCAATCGCCACCTTTCTCGCCGGACGGCCCTTGTGGCTGGTCATCCAGCGCTGGATGATGGGAACCGTGCTGGCGGCTCTTGCGCTGAAGATGGCGACAGACGCGCAGCGCTGAGAGTGCAAACCGGCGGTCGCCGCTGTCAGCCGCCGAAGACTTCTTTCAGGAATGCATGAGAGGCAAGGATGGATTGCTCGGCAGCATTGTACTGACCATAGGCCTCGATGCCGGTCTTCAATCCTGCGGAGTCAAATCCGTGACGAGCACCCGGGTAGACGTCAAGCTGCACAGAGCTTCCCTTGCCGCTGCGCTGCGTCATCATCTCCTGGCAATTTTTGGCGGGGGTCCGATCGTCCAGCTCGCCGATCAGGATCAAGGTCGGGACCGCCATGTCGCCATTCGTTGCCGAACAATCCGGATAGTAGGCGATCGCAGCCTTGAATTTGCGCTCCATAAGCCGCTCGTCTCCACCAGACTGCAAGGCCTCGAGCGTTGCGTTCCCGCCAGCGGAGAACCCCATCAACGCAATGCGCCGCGGGTCGACAAAACTGTATTTTGATAGGTATTCCAGAGCGCCGTAGGCGTCATATACGCGATCAACAGGGTGGAGGCCATCACAGGTCTCCTTAATGCCGCGGGTGCTGAAGCTGTCGACGACGAGGACGACGTAACCCCAGGAAGACAGTCGCTCGGACCAGGTTTTCCTTACACTTCGGGGCAAACCTGAACATCCGTGCAGAACCACGACAGCCGGGAACGGCCCCTCACCCGGCGGACGCGTTAAATACCCCTGCAGCGGCGTGCCGGGAACGGCCCTCGGGACGTTGCCGCCCGCTTGCGCAATGCGCTTCTGAAATGGCGTTGGCTCCGAAGCCGCGCTTTCAAACTGCACCGGCTGGTCAGCGCGCGCTGGCGCGGCATGCAGATAGCTACCGATACAAAGGCAGGTCAGACAGACGACCTTGTTGGGCAGTCTCGGCAGGGTGAAGGCCATGGGTGCCTGCTTCGTTACATCGGCCGTCTTATCTGCTGTGCCCGCTCCGGCTCGACCACCTTGCGGTAGAGATGCCAGGTGGCATGGCCGAGCACCGGCATGACGACGGCGAGCCCGGCAAACAGCGGGATCGAACCGATCACCAGAAGCACGGCGACCAGCAAGCCCCACAGCGCCATTTGCAGCGGGTTGGCCATCACCGCCCGGGCCGAGGTCTCGATGGCTGAGACGGCGCCGACGTCGCGGTCGAGCAGCAGCGGGAAGGCAACCACAGTGGTGGCCAGCACGATTACGGCAAAGACAAAGCCCGCGGCATTACCGGCAAGGATCAGCGTCCAGCCCTTACTGGTGGTCAGCACGTCGCGGATGAAGCCGCCGATCGAGGCCGGCGGCTGGTCTCCGAACAGGCCAGTGTAGATCGATTGCGCGGTGTAGAGCCACAACAGGAACAGCGCCACCAGCATGACGCCGATGACGGCGATCGACGGGATCGCGGACGAGCGCCGGACATCAAACGCGTGCCGCCAGGAGGTGTTCATGCCGAGCTCGCGCCGGCGGCTGATCTCGTAAAGGCCGAGCGCCGCAAACGGCCCGACCAGAGCGAAACCCGACATCAGGGGATAGATGAGCTGGATGGCATTGGCGCCGGACGTCCACTGCGTCAGGATCAGGCCGACGATGGGATAGATCAGGCACAGGAACACGTAGTGCGATGGTTTTGCCCAGAAATCCTCGAACCCGAGACGCAACGCATCCCAAAGGTCCGACGTGGTGATGCGGCGCACCGTCGGCTGCACATGCATTCCACGTGCGTCCGCCATGACATGAAAGCCGGCCATAACCTTCCTCCCGTGTGTCGGGGCGGTCACCGCCTGGATGGCCGCCAGAGCTGCCACTTCAAGATCGAGAAGCATGATAGCAGAGTTGGCGGCGATTGTCGCCGGGTCAATGGCCTGGGGAGCAACTCCTCGTTGTGTTCAACTCTCCGTATGGCCTCTCATATGGCGTACCTTGGCAGACCTTCGTTTTGGCCAATCATTGTGCTGCATTTTAGCATTTACGCATTTTAGCATTTACTTAAATTACTCGTAGGGATCCCTGGCGTATCACCTGAGCTTTACGAGTTTCGGCGAGGGACTATGTTCGCATTGAAAGCCTTCTGGTCTTCGGAGCGCGGCAACTTTGCCATAACGACCGCCTTCGCTATGCTGCCAATAATGATTGGTTTGGCCGGCGCCGTCGATCTGATCGGCACGAGCCATGACGCCTCGCAACTCCAGAACTCGCTGGACGCGGCTGGGCTCGCCATCGGCACGAAGTTCTCTCCCGATATGGCGGCTGGCGATGTCCAGCAGCTTGGGCTGCAGTTCTTCGCCGCCAATATGAGCGCGGCCGACCAGCAGGAATATTTGGGCAGCGTCTCCGCTTTCGCGGCAACGGCAAGCGGCAGTCCAAGCGCCTACTTTATCTCGCTGTCGTCCAGCATAAGCCGCCCAAGCTTCATCAGCGCCTCGGCCCCCTGGCAGGCCTACCGCTCGGCCTCGGTCAAGATAAAACCTGGCGCGCAGGCCTGCGTGCTGGCGCTCGATCCGCATGCGTCCGCCGCCGTGAACCTGCAGGGCTCGACCAACGTCTCGATGGACAATTGCGTGATCGCGGCGAACTCGGACGCGTCGGATTCCGTCAACAGGGGTGGTTCCGCACTGGTTTCGGCCGGCTGTGTCTCAACCGTCGGTGGCACCAGCGGGCTGTTGCCACCCAGCGCCAGTCTCGCCTGCGGAACGCCGCACGAACATAGGTACGCATCCTTTGATCCATTGGCCGACGTCGTTCCTCCCCCTTACACATTGTGTTTGCCTGTCCCGAACGGCAAAACCTACACGCTGTCGCCCGGCACTTATTGCGACAAGACATTATCGGGGAACATCACGCTTAATCCGGGCGTCTACATCATGCGCGGCACCACCATAAAGCCAGGGGGAAACGGCAGCCTGACTGGCCAGGGCGTGACCATTTTCCTCATGGAAAGCGCTCAGATCTACATAAATGCCAATGAGAAGGTGAACCTTTCCCCGCCCACCAGCGGCCCTTATGCTGGCATCACCATTTTCCAGGATCACGGCAACACGTCTGCCCTGACATTGAATGGTGGCGCAAATTCCGTGCTCAGCGGTTTCATCTACGCGCCGGACGCGCCCATTTCCTACGCCGGCAATTCTGATATGAGCGCCCAGGGCGACTGTCTCAGGCTTGTCGGCAATACGATACAGATGACCGGGAACTCGTCCGTCAAGTCCGACTGCGCGGCGGCGCTTGGAAATCGCACAATGTATGCCGATCGGATGATCACTCTGGTGAAATGAGAGACAACCTGACGTGCGGCGGCGCCAGCGGTAGCGTTGAGAAAAATGGCGGTAACGCACGGCCGGATCGGTTTCGATGCGAGGCGCAATCCGGCCAGCCTGGGATAGGCAGCGCCGTCGATCGCCTGGTGAAATTCCGCCCAGCATGCCACGCCGATCAGCGTTGTACCGGCCAGCGTCAGTCTGTCGCCCCCTCTTCGATTTTCGCCGCCCTGCCCGGCAAAAGCCATGATCGCTATTATCTCAGAGGCATGACCATAGCGAAAATCGAAACCCACCCGATCCCGAAGCTGAACAGGCGCATGGTGCTGACCGGCCTCGCAGCCCTGGCGGGGCTCGCCGCCTGCAGCACCGTTTCACTGCCAACCGGCGAAGGCGCCGGGGTCTCCTCCTCCGCCACCAGCACGCTGGCCAGCATCCGCGCCTCGGCCGGGCTCGCGCCGCTGGTCCCCGACCGGCAGCTCGAACAGGCCGCCCTGCAGCAGGCAGGCTACATGGCGCAGCGCCGCCGCATGAGCCACACCACCGGCTGGGGCAAGGATTTCGCCTCGCGCGTCAGGGACAATAGAATTTCCGGTGCCGCGGCGGAGAACATCGCCGAGGGTCGTTTCGACCTCGATAAGCTGTTCGACATCTGGGTGCATTCACCAGGCCATCGCCGCAACATGCTCGACCCGCGCTTCACACGCTTCGGCCTTGCCTATGTGCGCGACGGCAGCGACAGCAAGCTCCGTTACTGGAGCCTCGTGCTCGGAAAATAGGAAAACGTGCCGGTTCGGTGCGCCACACCCAAGACGATTTGATGGAAAGCTAGTCCATATGCGCCGCCGGCGCGCCGCCGGCTGGCGCCTGCTTCGGCTTGCGCAGCAGGAAAACAAACGGGATGGCAAGCAGTGTCATCACCATGAGTATTTTGAAGTCGTTGACGTAGGAGATCATCATGGCCTGGAGATTGACCATGCGATCGACCTGCGAGAGCGCCGTTGGGTCGCCGCCTGCGGCCGCCGGCGAGACAGCCCACAGATTGGGGTTGAACGGATTGATGAAGGCCGAAAGCTCGGCATGGTTGATCTGCGTGTTGCGCACCATCAACACCGTCACGACCGACACGCCGATCGACGAGCCAAGATTGCGCACCAGGCTGAACAGAGCCGTGGCATCGGTGCGGAAGCGCACGTCAAGCGTGGCGAAGGCGACGGTCGACAACGGCACGAACACCATCCCCATGCCCAGGCCCTGGATGACGCCGGAGCTGATGATCAGCCAATTGTCCATCTGCGGGGTGAAGCTGGACATGGTGTAGAGCGACTGCGCGGTCAGCAGGAAGCCGATGACGACGAGGATCCTGGCGTCAATCCTGCTCATGAGCCGCCCGACGACGAGCATCGAGATCATGGTGCCGACGCCGCGTGGCCCCATGACGATGCCGATGGTGACGGTCGGATAGCCGAAGATGGTCGACAGCATCGGCGGCAGCAGCGACATGCTCGCCAGGATGAGCACACCCATGACGAAGATGAATGCGAGCCCGGTCACGAAATTGCGGTCGAGGAAGATCTTGGGATCGATGAAGGGGTGCTCGGCCGTCATGGTGTGAATGATGAACACCCAGAAGCCGGTGAGCGAAAGACCAAGTTCGATCCAGATCTCGACCGAGGAAAACCAGTCGACCTCGCCGCCGCGGTCGAGCAGCAGCTGAAGCGCGCCGACGCCGAGCGATATCATGGCGAAGCCGAAGAAATCGAAGCCGCGCACGCGCCGCGCGATAGCCGGCAAATAAGCGGCCATACCGAGAAAGGCGACGATGCCGACCGGCAGATTGATGAAGAACACCCAACGCCAGTTGAAATTCTCGGTCAGCCAGCCACCGAGTGTCGGGCCCAGAATCGGACCCAGCATGATACCGGCGCCCCAGATGGCCATCGCCTGGCCATGGCGTTCCCTGGGATTGATGTCGAGCAGGAAGGTCTGCGACAGAGGCACGATCGCGGCGCCGAACACGCCTTGCATCAGCCGGAAGAACACCATGGTCTCCAGGCTCCAGGCGATGCCGCACAGCATCGAAAACACGGTGAAGCCGACCACCGCCGTCAGGAACAGTTCCTTGCGGCCGAAGCGATCGGCCAGCCAGCCGGTGACCGGCGTCATGATGGCGGCGGCAACGATGTAGGAGGTCAGCACCCAATTGATGTTGTCAGGCGAGGCGCCGAGATCGCCGGTCATGGTCGGCAGCGCGACGTTGGCGATCGTCGTGTCGAGCGCCTGCATGATCGTCGCCAACATGAGCGCGACCGTGATCAGGCCGCGATGCGGCACTTCTTTGAAGGGTTCGGGCGTGCTCATGGCGTGGAACTTCCAGCAGGTAACAAAAACGTGTACAAGGGGTTTCCGGGCGGCAACGCCTTCCGTTGAGAGACCCTCGTCGCGGTGGGACGCGATTGTCGATGTGGGGGTTACATCGACTGAAAGTCTCTGATCAGCGGATGCCTGCCGCCCGGAAACATGAGGACCGACGGGTCCGCGTCGGAGATTTCAGACTTCGGCCAGGCCGCTATGCGGCGTGCCCAAACGCTGATCCTTCCAGCTCCTCCCATCAGACCAATCCTGCTATTCACCTCCGCCGCTGGTCCTGCGGCATTCTGTTGACGTTACTGCGCGGCCTCGCCGGCCGTGGCGTGACCGAAGATCGAAGGCAGGCCACGCGCCACGCCGGTGTCGACGGTAACGGTGGCGCTCATGCCGGTGCGCAACGCCATCTTGGCGTCCGCATCGGTCAGTTCGAGACGAACCGGGATGCGCTGTGTGACCTTGACCCAGTTGCCGGTGGCATTCTGGGCCGGCAGCAGCGAGAACTCGGCTCCCGTGCCGGCGCCGATCGCCTTGACCGTCGCCTCGAAGGTGCGCCCCGGATAGGTGTCGACCACGATCTCGGCCTTCTGGCCGGGCTTCATGTGGGTGAGCTGCGTTTCCTTGAAATTGGCATCGATCCAAGTGTCGCCGGTCTCGACCAGCGAAAACAGCGGCGTGCCGGAACCGACATACTGGCCGACCTTGAACGACGAGGCCTGGCTGACGATGCCGTCAGCCGGCGCCTTGACCGTGGTCTGCGCCAGGTCGTAGGCGGCCTTGTCGCGCGCGGCGAGCGCGGCCATCACGGTCGGATGCTTGTCGGTTTCGATGTCGGGATTGCCGCCAAGGGCTGCCTTGGCGCTGATGATGCCTTGCTCGGCAACGGCGAGCTGCTGCTTGGCCTTGTCGAGATCGTTCTTGGCTTCGTCCAGCGACGATTTGGCGTTGATGCCCTTCTGGGCAAGATCGGCGGCGCGGTCGAACTGCGACTGGGCGAAGGCGACCTGGCTGGCATCGGACTTCTGCTGAGCCATCGACTGGCCATAGGCGGCGCGCAACTGCTCGACATTGAGACGCGCGCCCGCCACCGCCGCGTCGGCCTGCGCCAACGCGATCCGGTAGGGCTCGGGGTCGATGGCAAACAGCTCGTCACCCTGCTTGACCAGCTGGTTATCGAAGATGTCGACCTTGACGATGCGGCCGGCCGTGTCGGAAGCGATCGACACCTTGGCCTGCTGCAGATTGGCGTTCTCGGTCTCCTGATAGCGGCCGCCGGTAACCCAGACATAGCCGCCGCCAACAGCCAATGCCGCAGGCAGCGCGACCATCAGCAGGAAGCGGCCCAGCCGGCGCTTTTTCTTCACCGGCGCCGGAGCCGGCTGCACCGGGGGAGCAACGGTCGCCGGGGCCGCGGCCGGCTGCGCCGGCGCTTCCATTTCCAGTTCGGTCACTTTCTCGTCTATCTTGGCTACCGCGTTCATGCTGCTGCGCCCTCTGTGTTCTTCACTTTTTCAATGGACGGCGTCTCGTCGTCGGTCAGGTTGCGGACCATCGCCTCAAGTCCCTCGACGAGGATGCGACGGGCTTCCGGTTTCACGTTGACAAGCGATTCCTCATAGACTTCCCCGGCAATGCTCTTGATCACGGCGTAGGCATCGCTTGCCTTGGGCGTCAGGAAGATCATGCGGACGCGGCGATCGGCAGCGTCGGAACGACGCTCGATCCAGCCTCCCTCCTCCATGCGGTCGACCAGGCGCGAAACGCTGATCGGCTCGATTTCGAGAAGTTCGGCCAGCCGCGCCTGCGCGACACCGTCTTCCTTGGCAACGCGGACCAGAAGCCGCCATTGCGCCGAAGAAAGCCCCAAGCCACTGGCCCTCGCCTCGAAGCGCTTGCGCATCAGGCGCTGCACGTCGTGGATCAAGAAGCCCAATCTGTCGATGCCATCGGAAACCATGAGCGGGATATATAATAAGCGTGCTCACTATTCAAGGTGCCGCAGTGC
Organism: Mesorhizobium sp. M7A.F.Ca.AU.002.02.1.1; assembly: GCF_003998535.1. NCBI lineage: Bacteria > Pseudomonadati > Pseudomonadota > Alphaproteobacteria > Hyphomicrobiales > Phyllobacteriaceae > Mesorhizobium > Mesorhizobium sp. M7A.F.Ca.AU.002.02.1.1. The sequence continues at coordinate 11,305 of NZ_RZPB01000095.1, forward strand.
ACACAAAGCCGACAAATGTGCATGACAGCTTTGCCGGGCCAATCATGGTTATCGATTTGCGAACGCATGATGGCCGCGCCGCCTCTCCGCTGGTCGCGTCTGGCATATTGATGTACAGCCGCTGAACAGGATCGGGGGATCAACGCAATGCCGACGCTTTACGCTCTCAAGCCGGCCTTCCAGGGCCGACTGCGGCCGCTGGTCAATCGGCTGGCGGCCATCGGGGTCACCGCAAACAGCATAACCATCCTGGCGGCCGCGATGTCGATAGCCGCCGGCGCGGCCATTGCGATCCGGCATGAATGGCGCTGGCTGCTGTTGCTTATCCCCGTGGTGATGTTCGTGCGCATGGCGCTGAATGCCGTGGACGGCATGCTGGCGCGCGAGCATGGCCAAGCCTCGACGCTCGGCATGTATCTTAACGAGTTGTGCGACGTCGTTTCGGACCTCGCGCTGATCTTGCCTTTTGCCGTCTTTCCGGAATTTGGCGCATGGGGCGTCGTCGCCTTCGCAATATCGGCGGTGCTGACCGAGTTTGCCGGCGTGCTCGGCATCGCCGCCAAGATCGGCCGCAACTATGCCGGGCCGTTCGGCAAGAGCGACAGGGCGCTGGCGCTTGGCGTCGTCGCCGTGCTGTGCGCCCCAGGGCTGTGGCCGGCATCGATCGCGCCATTTGTGTTTCCGGCCATGGCAACGCTTTCGCTGCTGACCGCCATAAACCGGATACGCGCCGGGCTTATTGGCAGCGCCAGCTGAGCATCGAGGCTCGCCATGCCGCCAGTGGGGCCGCCAGAGGGAAAGACCATGATGCACGAACCGGTCGCCGCCGCGGCCACGGAAAGCCTTGCGCGGCAAGCGCAGGAGCGGGTCTTCCGCAGCCATGACGGGACGGAGATCTTCTACCGATTCTGGCCGGCGGCTTCGGCCGATGCCAAAGGCGCGATGGTGCTCTTCCATCGCGGCCACGAGCATGGCGGCCGCATGGCCCATCTCGTCGATGAATTGCGGATGCCGGACCACGCCTTCTATGCCTGGGATGCCCGCGGCAATGGCCGTTCGTCCGGCGAGCGCGGCTATGCCCCGTCCTTCTCGGCGCTGGTGCGCGACATCGACTGCTTCATGCGCGAGATCGCTGAAAGGGATGGCTTCGCCACGCGCGATATCGCGCTGATCGCGCAGTCCTTCGGCGCCGTTCTGGCCGCCGCCTGGGTGCATGACTATGCGCCGAAGCTGCGCGCCATGGT
>NZ_RZPB01000960.1:0-1952 GCF_003998535.1 Mesorhizobium sp. M7A.F.Ca.AU.002.02.1.1
TTGCCGCCGGTGCAGACGCCTTACCCGCCGCTGTATTTCGGCGGTTCGTCCGATGCCGGGTCGACGGTGGCGGCGCAGGAGATCGACAAGTATTTGACCTGGGGCGAGCCGCCCGCCGATGTCGAGCGCAAGCTGGACAGCGTGCGTGAACTGGCGCAGAAGGCCGGCCGCAAGCTCTCTTTCGGCATTAGGCTGCATGTCATCGCCCGCGAAACCACCGAGGAGGCCTGGGCCGCTGCCGACAGGCTGATCAGCCGCCTCGACGACACGACGATCGCCTCGGCCCAAAAAGTCTTTGCGCGCATGGATTCGGTCGGGCAGGCGCGGATGAGCGCATTGCATGGCGGCGATCGTGCCAAGCTCGAGATCGCGCCCAATTTGTGGGCCGGCGTCGGCCTGGTGCGCGGCGGTGCCGGTACTGCCCTTGTCGGCGACCCCGACACGATCGCCGAGCGCATCGACGAGTACCGGCGCCTCGGCATCGATACCTTCATCCTGTCCGGCTATCCGCATCTGGAAGAAGCCTATCGCTTCGGCGAACTGGTGCTGCCGAAACTGCCGACCGACCATCCGGTAAAAGCCGCCGGCTCGTCCGTCAACACCGGTCCGTTCGGCGAGACCATCGCCGGCGACCACCGGCCGAAATCGCTCGCCAGCGCCTCGTGAACGCGCTCCCTCCGGCCCGCCGGTTGCGCGTCGCCATCCTTGGCGGCGGCTTTTCCGGCGCGGCGGTGGCCTGGCATCTGGCGCGGGCACCTCAATCGGAGCGCCTGTCGATTTCCGTCATCGAGCCGCGACCAGCGCTCGGCGGCGGCCTGGCCTATTCCAGCGAGGAACCGTCGCACCGGGTCAATGTCCCCGCAGTCAGGATGAGCATGGCTCCCGATGATCCGCAGCATTTTGCACGCTGGTTGGCTGGCAGCGGAGAACTCGAACACGACCCGGATGCCATCTGGAAGAACGGCGACGCTTTTCCGCGCCGTCGCGTATTCGGCCGCTACGTCGCCGAGCATCTGGCGCCGTATCTCGGTTCCGGCCTTGTCCATCATGTCGAAGGTTCCGCCACACGCGTGACACGCGATGCCAGTGGCGCGGGCTGGACCGTGCACACCTCTGCCGGACCGGTCGTCGCCGATATCCTCGTCCTGGCAGCGACGCATCCGCGGCCCGGAATTCCCAACGCGCTGGCCTCGCTGACGGAAGCGCCAGGTTTCGTCGCCGATCCGTACTCTTCCGCCGCGCTTTCAGGGATCGGGCCGGAGGCGTCGGTGCTGATCGTCGGCTCCGGGTTGACCTCGGCCGACATGGTCGCCGAACTTGACCGCCGTGGCCATCGCGGCCGTATCCTCGCGCTGTCGCGCCGCGGCCTGCGCTCGCGCGGCCACCCGGATATCAGGGGCGAGCCTTTTGGCGACTTTGCATCCGCGCCGGCCACGACGGCGCTCGGCCTGCTCAAGACCATTCGCGCGACGCTGGCGGCCGCGCGCGCCGCCAATGTCAACTGGCAGTCGGTCTTCGATCAGCTGCGCCTCCAGGGGCCGGTGCTGTGGGCCGCACTTGCGCCGCCGGAGCGGGCAAGGCTGGTGCGCCAGCTGCGCGTGTTCTGGGACGTGCATCGTTTCAGGATCGCGCCGCAGGTCGCCGCGGTGCTCGACCGGCGTCATGCCGCCGGTACAGTCGACACCATTGCCGCCAGGCTTGTCGCGTCGAACGACGAGGACGGCAGCCTGGCTGTCAGCTTTCAACGGCGCGGGCAGACCCGGATCGAGACGATGCGCTTCGCTGCCGTCATCAACACCACCGGTCCGGCCCATGGGCAGGCGCTGCAGCTGAACCCGGCGCTAAGCTCGCTGGCGGAAGCCGGCTTGATCAGGACGGACCAATATGGGCTTGGCATCGAGACAGGTCTCGACAGCCGCGCGATCGGCCGGGACGGCGCGGCGGTCGCGACA